>JALSJY010000119.1 GCA_026989045.1 Hyphomicrobiales bacterium
TGATACTCTCCAAGCATTATCAGACATGTTTAAATATTGCAGATAATTATTCAGCCAATTTTCTTCTTAGATTTACAGCAAAATACTGCACTATAAACTGGCAAAAACATATTAAACAAGACAACAGCCTCTAATTTGCTGGCAGCAAATTGCTAACATTAGAATCTGAATAACAATAAAACAGCAATCATCACTCTAAATCCAGCTATTTTGCCGTAACGTAACGTTCGGTTCGGCTAATATAGGCGAATTGAGGAGTGCTGCTCTTACGTCCTTGCTGCGAGCATCTTTAAATGTGCGGCAATCCATAGTTTTACGGCACGCTGCACTCATTTCTGGGTTGCTACGTCGCTCCGCTCCTCGCAAAGGCAGCTAATGCTGATGTGAAACAATATCTCTTTTAGTTAAATTAGCAGCCAAATAAAAAAGAAAGCAACATTTTACAAACAGACACAACCTCTCAGTCGTCTTTGTAAGTGTTTTGACGCGTGATAATCTAGAATGTTTAAGCAATGCACAAGCGCTGGGCTGCAGGTCATTGCCACTTAAAATAACAGATGAAATATATTTAGCTACTAAGTTGATAGCGAAAAATTCTAGCTTGCTAACATTGGAATTGGATCAACTGGTGTTGCTCCTTTTCGTAATTCAAAGTGCAATTGCGGGCTATTCACAGAGCCAGTTTGACCTACTGTGCCAATTAGTGAGCCTGATTTTATTACATCGCCTTTGCTTACGCTGGCTTTTTCAAGATGAGCATAGGCCGAAACAAAGCCATTGTCATGTTTTACCAAAATCAAATTGCCATAACCCTCAACTGCATTGCCAACATAAATTACAGTGCCACTTGCGCTTGAGCGAACTGGCGCTCCTTGAGCGGCGGAGATGTTTATTCCAGTGCCTTTTGAGGCAGCAAAGTCTGTGATTAGCTTGCCACTAACTGGCCATCTGAATGTTTCAGATTGGGTGCTTTTAACTGGTGCAATTGCAGCAATTTGTAGCTTTTCTTGTGTTTGAACAACTGGATTTACAACTTTTTTGGCTTGAGGGGCACTAGAATTAGCAGTTGACGCTGCTTTTGGCGCTGGCACCGGCGCACTCACTATAGCTAGCGGGGTAGCAGAAGCAATTCTTGCTTTTTCTTGTTTTGCAATTAAATCTTCTCGCCCTGGAATTCCAATTTTTTGACCAACGCCAATTTTATCCGCTGAAGAAAAAGCATTTGCTGAAACAATGGAGCTCACACTTACGTTATATTTTCGCGCAATCGAATAAAGAGATTCACCCGACTGAACAACATGGATATAGGCATTATCTAAATTTGCCTTAACTGGTGCACTATTTAGCGGCGCAGTGTTTAGTGATGCAGTGTTTGTTTGAACTATAGCTGTTTGTGCTGGCATGATACTCTTGCTCCCCAAAGCGGGTGTTGATGTTAAATTAGGTAAATTACTTGATACAATATTGCTTGGTTGATTAATTGGTGTAGCAGTAAATGTAGCATTTTGGGTTTTAATTAAATTACCAATACTTGCTGGTGGTAAATATTTTGGCAAGCTATTGCTCGATGTTGCTAGTTGAATAATTTTATTATCAGGGTTTGGCAAAGCATTTGGCAAAGCCTGATTTAAATTGGCTTGTGCAGTTGTAGCGGTAGAAGCTGTTGTAAATTGATCAACACCATAGCTACCAATGGATGGCCTATCTAAAGAAACACAGCCTGAAAGCGCAGTTGATAAAATCAATATTGAAACAAAAGCTGATCTTTTATAAAATCTGCTATTAGATTTATCCCGTTGGGAAAGTCTTTTACTCATCACTAAACTCTTAACTCAAACACTAATACTTTAGGCATCATATTTGGTTAAGGTAAATTAGAGTTTAAAATATTTGATTATTTATTTTTTAATGCAGAAATTCTTATAAAGCCGCATTCTGTAGTAATAAATTCATCACCCACCCGCTCTACTTTGGTAATTATCTGGCGCTCGTTTGGCATTCCAACAGGAGCAACAAGAATTCCTCCATCGGATAATTGCTCAAAAAACACTTTTGGGATTTCCTTTACTGAGCCGCTTAATAAAATTCGCTCAAATGGCGCTTGAGCTTCTAAACCCAATAAACCATCATGGCAAAAGCCAATAGTTCTGCCAATTCTAGCCTTTGCCCAATTTTCTTGCGCATTATGAGATAGAGTATTTATTTTTTCTACACTGAATATTCTTCTAGCCAAGCGAGATAAAACTGCTGCGCAATATCCCGAGCCTGTGCCAATTTCGAGCAGGGTTTTTGCCCCCTCAGGCTCAAGCGCCATAAAAAGCTTTGCCAAATGAACGGGCGAAGTCATACTTTGACCAAAACCTATTGGCAGAGTTTTATCTTTATAGGCATATTGAGCATATTCTTTTGGGACAAAAACCTCATGAGGAATAACTTCAAAGGCTTTTAAAATTGCAGGATTAACAATTGCGTGCTGACGCAATGTTAATATTAGCGAGGCACGCGCCATAAAAATATCTTCAGATTCATCAGCTCTATCGTTTGAATTATCTTTATTCACTCGCTAGTCCTTTTTGCTTAGTGAAATTTTTCCCTGCAATCGTTCTGTTGTCTCATAATCAGTCTGTTGTAGTAATAAAGGCGTTAGCGTAATAGAATAATCTTCATGCAACGACTTAAAATCATGATCGCTATCAAGCGGCTTTGGGGTTTCTAATATTGCTACAAAAAACTTACCCTGATTGCGCGATGGATAATAGGTAAAGGGGGAGTTTGAAAAACGTTGATGGGGCACAATTCTCACATCTGGAGTTTGTCCTTTTATCGCAATTGGAAAATTCACATTATAATATGAAGTATTTTGTGAAGAATTTATATCGCTTTGCTCAATTATAGAGCGGATAATTTCCAAACCATATTGCTCAACACAATCCCAATTTATATCATGACCTTTTTCATAATCTAGCGCCTGACTTAAGCCAATAGCCAAAGCACCGCGCAAAGCACCCTCGCGCGCGCCAGCCATTGTGCCAGAGCAATGAATTATATCACCAAGATTCTGCCCATGATTTATGCCAGATAATACGAGATCTGGCATCTTGTCTTTCATAATATGCGTATAAGCAATGGCTATACAATCTGCAGGCGTGCCAGAATCTAGTGAAAAGACATTCTTCTCATGCTCTTTAATGCTAAGTTCTTGGCCAAGAGTAAAACGATGCCCCGCCCCGCTTTGATTGCTGCTTGGAGCAACAACAAACACATCATCAGAAATTTGGCTCGCAATTGTTTGCAAAAGCTTTATACCAGGGGCATCAATCCCATCATCATTAGTAATAAGTATGCGTAAAGGCTGGCTCACGAAATTTTGCTAATGGATTTTAATCCACCCATATATGCTTGCAGCACTTTAGGAACTGCTATTGAGCCGTCCTTTTGCTGGTAGTTTTCCATAATCGCCACCAATGCCCGACCAACAGCAACCCCAGAGCCATTTAATGTATGAACAAATTGGGGCTTACCATTTTCATTGCGATAACGAGCATTCATTCTACGCGCCTGCCAATCACCCGCCAATGAGACAGATGAAATTTCACGATAAGTATTCTGCCCTGGAAGCCAGACCTCAATATCATAGGTTTTTTGCATTGAAAAACCAACATCACCCGAACAAAGCTTCACCACACGATATGGAAGATCAAGGTTCTTCATCACCTTTTCTGCACAATTTAGCATGCGTTCATGCTCTGCTTGTGAGGATTTCGAATCTGTAATTGCTACCATTTCAACTTTGTTAAACTGATGCTGACGTATTATTCCACGCGTATCACGCCCTGCTGAGCCGGCCTCTGAGCGAAAACATGGCGTGAGTGCAGAAAAACGTAAGGGCAATTGATTTTCATTGAGCATGCTTTCACGCA
Organism: Hyphomicrobiales bacterium; assembly: GCA_026989045.1. Classification (GTDB taxonomy): domain Bacteria; phylum Pseudomonadota; class Alphaproteobacteria; order Rhizobiales; family Devosiaceae; genus S141-66. The sequence continues at coordinate 3,921 of JALSJY010000119.1, forward strand.
CAAGATTTGTAAGTGGCACTTCTGATGTTGGCAAAAGCCAGCGCCCATCGGTTGTTTCAAATGCGTCCTCGGCAAATTTTGGCAATTGACCTGTGCCGAACAGCGCTTCTGAGCGCAATAAAAGCGGGGGCATGACCTCAACAAAGCCATTTTCTTGCGTTTGGAAATCAAGCATATATTGACCAAGCGCGCGCTCAAGACGGGCAAGCTGACCTTTAAGCACCACAAAGCGAGAACCTGCAATTTTTGCAGCTGCCTCAAAATCCATCTCCCCTAAATCTTCACCCAGTTGATAATGTTCTTTTGGTTTAAAATCATATTGCTTAAGCTCACCCCAGCGAGAAATTTCTTCATTATCATCTTCATCAGCGCCATCTGGCACATCAAAAGCCAAAATATTTGGCAAAGTTGACAATATTTCATTTAGGGTGGCGGTTTGCTCCCGCTCTTTTTCTTCGCCTTGCTGAACCTGTGCTTTTAGCTCAGATACTTGCGCCATTAAAGCGCTGGCTTTTTCTTCATCGCCCTGTGCTTTTGCTTGACCTATTTGTTTTGAGGTAGCATTGCGCTTTTCTTGTGCCTCATTCAACCCAAGCACTGTTTTACGGCGTTCGTCATCTAGCGCAAGTAATTGCGCCGCCTGTGGCGCTAATCCTCGACGAGCAAGAGCAGCATCAAACGCTTCTTCATTATTGCGAATCCATTTAATATCAAACATGAAATATTCCCATATTAGCGATTTAGTTTAAGCCTAAATCCGCTTCTTTTTTTGCACGACGGCGCTCAACAATACGCACCGATATTATAGAGATTTCGTAAAGTAGCAATAAGGGAAGTGCAAGACCTAGTTGAGAAATAGGATCAGGAGGGGTAAGAAATGCTGCAACGAATAAAATTGCAACTATTGCATATTTACGCCAAGATTTAAGCTTTTTAACGTCAACAATTTCGATGCTCGCCAGCAAGGTAAGCACAATTGGCAATTGAAAACAAATACCGAACGCAAACACAAGAGTCATTATTAACCCAAGATATTCAGAAACTCGTGGTAACATTTCAATTGTCGCCAAACCCATTCCGTCAATTTCTTGCGAAAGGAAAAACCCTAGCGCTAAAGGCATGACGCCATAAAACATCACTGCAGCACCAATTACAAATAAAATTGGTGTTGCAATTAAATAAGGCAGAAATGCCCCGCGTTCATTTTTATATAGTCCGGGGGCAACAAATAAATAAATTTGTGAGGCAATGATTGGAAAGGCCGCAAAAATTGCAGCAAAAAGCGCAACTGTTAATTTGGTGAAGAAAAATTCTTGCGGAGCAGTATAAATCAAGCGCACACCCTCTATACCGCCAGCGGCTGAAACAAATGGGCTGAGCAAAAATAAGAAAATATGATCAGCAACAAAGAAAAATCCAACAAATAAAATTGCGACCGCAGCGAATGAATAAATCAAACGCTTGCGCAACTCGGTTAGATGCTCAAGCAATGGCGCTTCAGAAGAAGAAAGCTCATCTTGTTTAGTCTTATTATCTTTTTTAGACTTATTGGTCTTTTCATTTTTATGAGGCGTAAGTTTATCTATTTTTGCCTGTATCTTTTTTTTATTTGTTTTTTTTGATTTAGCACTCATGAGACATATTTTCTTTTAGCCATTCTTTGGGGCGCGTTTTGTTGGAGTGCGCTTTTTTGTGGTTTTTGCGGCTGTGGTTTTTTTAGCTGGTGATTTTCTAACTGACTTAGCAGGTTTTGCTTCAGCTAATTTTTCTTCAGATATTTTTGCTTCTTGCTCTGCCTCTTTTGCGTTGGCAATAGTTGCTCCTGTTACAGCTGCTGCCATTGATGCTTTTGCAGCTTCTGCTGCCGTTTGTGATTGTGTTTTTGCTGAAGCTGATTTTATTTCATCATAAACATCTGTAGCATCAGGATCTTTTGGCTTTATCGCCCCAGTTGGCTCAACACCAAAATCAGTGATCTTGTTAAAATCTTGCTCTATTTCACGCTTAGTATCAGTTAATGGCTGAGTGATAGAGGTTTTAATGTCTTTTATTTCATCAAGCGCGGTGACTTTGTTGATTTCTGACTTGAAATCATTGCCCATACGGCGCACCTTACCAATAATATTACCAATATTTTTTAGCAATCTTGGCAAGTCACGCGGACCGACAATTATCAGCGCCGCAGCGGCAACAAGCATCATCTCTGGCCAACCAATACTCAGCATAAAACTTCCCTTTTTAAAAGAATTTCACTTAAAATGTGCAATATATATAAATTGCATATTTAAACTTTAAGCGTCTTTCTTCTCTTTTTTAGGTTCTGCATCAATTGTTGCATCAATTGTTTTGTCGAGCTTTTGAACTTCTTCGTCTTCACCCTTCATGCCTTTTTGAAATGCCTTAATGCCGTTTGCAACTTCGCCCATCATGCCTGCTATCTTACCGCGGCCAAATAAAAGCAAAACGGCTACAACAATAATTAAAATACCCCAAGGACCTGGATTCATAGTTTTTCTCCATTTTGATTGATCGACAAAATATAATGCCGACTAGTTTATAGTTATTAGATATTGCTATTTCTGGTCAAAAACAAGGACATGTTGGCAATTGAGTGAAAGAAATACATTATTTCCAACTTTTATTTCTGAATTAGCACGCGCTCGCACATGAATTGGTCTATCAATTCCAGCAATTTGCACCTCACAAATATCAATTCCTAGCGCATTTCTTTTTGTAACCACTCTTCCAATAACAACATCTTTTTTATTAACAAACCCCTCGCTAGCACGCATTTCAATTGCCCCTGTTGTCCTTATCGCAACAATCACGGGGGAGTTTTCAGCAAAACCTCTTGCAGAAACACTGCCTAAAGGGGTATTTGCATATCCGCTCTTAACTATAGATGGGATTTCATTTAATGGAGATAAAAATCTTGCTGTTTCTAGATCAATTGGCTTTTCATAAACATTTTTAGCGCTATCACTTTGCACAACTTTGCCATCTCTTAGCATTATTATGCGATCTCCCATCACCATTGCCTCTTCTGGATCATGAGTTACAATAATGGTTGTGGCATTTGTTTCACGCAAAACTGCCAATGTCTCAGTGCGAACACTCTCACGAAGACGAGAATCAAGCCCCGAAAAAGGCTCATCAAGCATTAAAATCCCAGGTCGTGGCGCAATTGTTCTGGCCAAAGCAAGGCGTTGTTGTTGTCCACCAGAAAGCATGTGAGGAAAATCACCCTCCCTGCCTTTTAAACCAACCCTTAAAAGCGCAACATTGGCCTGTTGTTTTGCCTCCTCACGGCTTAAATGCGCTAAGCCAAACATGACATTATCAAAAAGTGACAAATGTGGGAAAAGTGCAAAATCTTGAAACATCAAGCCAATACCACGTTTTTGTGGGGGCAGAATATATTTTGCACTTGAGGCAATTTCATTATTTATTTTGAGGTTTCCAGCTTGAATTTCTTGCAGCCCTGCAACAACTCGAAGAATGGTAGATTTGCCAGAGCCTGATTCACCAAGCAAACAAGTAATTTCACCTGGCATTAGATCAAGATCAAGCTGATTTAATATTTTCCTACCACCCAAGGACACATCAACTTTTTTAAACGAAATAGCAGAGGCAAAGCTGACCCCTGCAGTCCCGCGCTGCCCCCATTCATGGGTTTTTACTCTATCAAGCTTTACTTGTTCAGAAATTATTTGGCTCATTATTTATCTTCACCAATATCTTCGTCATCTAAAGGATCTTCATCATCAGATAATGGTCCATCAAAAGGCATCGGAATTTGAATATTTGAGGGTAATCTTGAAGATAACAAGCCAGAACCTTTTAATTCTTCAAGCCCAGGTAAGTCGCCTAGGCTTTCTAGTGAAAAATGATCTAAAAATTCTTCAGTAGTGCCGTATGTGATAGGCCGACCTGGCGTGCGACGGCGGCCACGCATCTTAATAAAGCCGGCCTCCATTAAAATATCAAGCGTGCCTGAGCCAGTTGCCACACCGCGCACCTCTTCTATTTCTGCGCGAGTAGCAGGCTGATGATAGGCAATTATTGACAATGTTTCCAATGATGCGCGTGTTAAAGGCTTAGCCTTTTGCTCTTCACGTAAAAGCAAATAAGATAGATCATCAGCTGTTCTAAATGCATAGTTTGAGCCACGCTTAACGAGGTTTATGCCCCTTGGATGATATAAGTCTTTTAATTTATTCAATAAAAACTCAATATCTGCCCCATCGCTTAAAAATTCAGCCATATCCTGAGGTGATATTGGTTCAGCAGAGGCAAATAATAATGCTTCAATTATGCGAAGATTATTTATTTCAAGCTCTTGCTTATCATGCTCATTTAGTTCTTGCACATTTGGCGTTTGATCTATCTCTTTAGTGGAGATATTTATTGCCATTTCGCTAAAATCTTTGCTCATATATTTACCTAAATAGTTATGCTCAAGCTTTTAAGGCTTTTATGGCCTTTTAAAGTTAAACTTTTTTTCGACGCAGTAGCAAAGGACCAAACTCCGATGTTTGGCGAAGTTCTACACTACCAATGCGCACTAATTCAAGAGAGGCTGAAAAACTTGATGCAAGAATACTATTAGCCTCCTCTTTTGAGCTTAAATATTGCGTCAAATACTTATCGAGTGATACCCAGCTATCACCAATTAAACGTTGTAATAATTCATGAGCATCTTGCAACGAAAAAACCTGTCGTTTTTGCAATTCATAATTATTAACAACATTCCTTTGTCTTTGCAGTGAATAGCTTTTTAGCAAATCATAAAGGCTTGCCTGCCACAGTGAAGAATTTTTTATAGTGATGGGTTCTGGATTTCCACGAGCAAAAATTTGACGGCCAAGCCTATTGCGATTTATCAGTTGCTCACCAGCATTGCGCATTGCCTCCAGACGCTTAAGTCTAAATTGCAACATTGCAGCCATCATTTCACCACTTGGCTCATCGTCTGATACAGCTTGCGGCACCATTAAGCGGCTTTTTAAATAAGCCAGCCACGCCGCCACCACCAAATAATCTGCCGCAATATCGATACGTTTTTTGCGGATAATTTCAATGAAGGATAAATATTGTTCAGCTAGGGCAAGAATTGAAATATTGGCAAGATCAACCTTTTGTCGTCTTGCTAACTCCAATAATAAATCAAGCGGACCTTCAAAACCATCAACATCGACATACATAACATCATCGCTGTTATTTAATGGTTTTTTTTCATCAAACCAATCTAAGTTTTTTTCTTGCCAATCTAGGCTTCTTTTTTGCCAATCTGAATTTTTTTCTACCATTACCACATCAAAACTTAGTTTGCGCGCAAAATTTAATCTGTGCGCACAAAACACTCTCCGCCTGCTTGTTTGATATTTGCACATATCTGGTTAGCATTAGCAAGAGAATTCGCAGGAACACGAACACGATAATAAATACCCTTATCTCCTAAGCTGGCTCGTTGAATTTCTAATGATGCTCCACCAAGTGATGAAGAGAACCTATTATTTAATTCTGCTAATGACTGTTTTGCTATTTCTTCAGAACGCTGAGAGGAAAGCTGAACATAAGCAGGAGCAGTTGATGAAGTTACAATAGTAGCAGGGTTTGAATTAGTGCTAACACTAGCATTTGCATTGTTGGCAATCAAATTAACCGCAGCTGAATTAGAAGCTGGAGCAGAAGTAATCGCAATAAGTCCGCTAGGCCGCGCTAATGGAATTGGCGCTACTGCTTGAGTTAAAATGATGCTAGCATTCTGCTCAACTGCTGGAGCGGCAGGCGCAGCAGTTACAACTTGCGTTTGTTCCGCTTGGACTGCATTTGTAGCCACTTGCGCATTTGCAACTTGAGCGCTAGGAACTTGAGTTATGCTTCCTTGAGGCAATTGCGGCACATTGGGGCGATCAACGGGAAGGGTTTCAGAACCAGCCCTTGCGCTATCACCGTTAACAATTGTGCCATCTGGACGCACAGTTACCGTGCGAACCTTGCGATTTGCAAGGCCAGTTTGGGTAGAGGAATCAGTTGCAATGATACGACTTACCTGATTTACATTTTCCCCTGTGCTCTCATCGCGTGAGACTAACTGTTCAGTTCCATTTGCTTGAACTTCTCCTGAAATTTTATTAAACACAGCTGACTGGTTCTCTTGATTGTCAGTCGCATTTGTTCCACTTGGTGCAACTTTTGTTGGAGAAGCGTCTGCACTAAGCACAGGGGCATCAGTGGTCTTATTTTCATTAGAGCCAAAATAATAAAAAACACCAAATCCTACTGCCAATAATGCCACGCCAATAAGTGAAGGACCTAAAACACCGCCAAAGAATGATTTCTTTGGTGAAGAATATACTGCACTCTCATCTACAAAATTCTGTTCCAAATTGTTATCAACATTTCGGTCAATTTTTGGCTCATTATCATGATAAGTTTGTTCAGATGCTGCTAGAATAGACTGTTGCGCTGCTTTAGCAGCATCTTCAACCTCAGTTTGACTGTCTATAGTTGAGTTTGTATCAGCTGTAGTTACTGCCTGCTCTTGAGGTAAACCAGATCTAACTGCCTCGCCAATAAGATTTTCAATATCAATGATTGGATCATCATATTGATATTTTTCATTTTGTGTATTTTGCGGCGCTGGCTCACTAGTTTTTGTAACAACAGACTCAGAAATTGCTTCAACTTTCATCTCTGGCTGGAATTGAGTAGATTGCGCTACTGCTTGTTCTTGTGTGTCTTGTGGCTCAGGCGCATTTGCCTCCATTCCAAATACTGGCGGAATGGTGAAATTATCATCTTGAGGAATGTCTTTTTCTTGCGGCAAACTCACCTCTTGCTCAACAGGCGAAATATTTTCGCCTTGAACTTCAGCTTGATTGCTTGAATCAGTCTGCTGAATGTCTTGTGCTTCACTTTGTGATAATTTTATTTCATCTTGTGACAATTGAGCAAAAATAAGATCTGCAATAGGATCACTTGTGTTAGCAATATCATCTGCACTATCTGAGCCAATAGAAATTGGCTCGTCAACAACATGACTAATATCAGTTTGTTGAATTTCAGGTGCATCATATAGCTGCTCATCGTCTGCTAATGGCTCTTGTTGCACGAGAGCCTCTTGTTGCACAGCCTCCTGTTGCGAGGCTATTTCAACTTGTGGCTGAGGTTCTTCTGGTGCTTGTTTCGGCTCACCAGACGTTACATCAGGCCTGCCTGCCTGCGCATCATCAGCCATCAAACGAGCTAGTTGCGAAATTAGATCATCAGAATTATCACCCTGAGAAGAATTTCTACCTTGAGAAGGACTATCCGACATATTTATTAAACCCATTTATATACGCCATTTCACTTTCATAAATTTAGGGAATTCCCTAACACACGAATGACTTTTCATATCATTGTGCCAAAATTATGAAAGCTCCTTTGGCGCACTCACTCCTAAAATTGTCAAACCGCTTTTCAGCACCTGACGCACAGCCTCGACTAATGCTAGCCTAGTTAATGTTACATTCAAACTATCTTGATTAACAAATCGTAAAGATGAGTTTTCTTTCCCCTTCGTCCAAAACTTGTGGAAACCTGCCGCAAGATCATGAATATAAAAGGCAATTCGGTGCGGCTCATGCGCTTTTGCGGCAGCTTCTACAATACGCGGCCATTGTGCAACAAGGCGAATAAGCTCAAGTTCTTCTTTCGAATCAGCAAGCGAATAATCAGCCTCTTCCAACGCCTTTTGACTTATATCCAAATCAGGCACATCATTTTTTGCTACACGAAAAACAGAACAACAACGTGCATAAGCATATTGAACATAAAAAACAGGGTTATCTTTTGTCTGCTCTTTCACCTTAGCAAAATCAAAATCAAGGGAGGCATCATTACGTCTAAACAATAGCATGAAACGAACTGCATCACAGCCAACCTCGTCAACAACATCTGACAATGTAACTAATTCGCCAGAGCGTTTTGACATTTTTACTGGCTTGCCATCACGCAATAATCTAACTAACTGACAAATACGAACATCAACGCTTGCCTCACCATTTGAAACGGCTTTGAGAGCTGCCTGCAGGCGCTTAATATATCCCGAATGATCAGCCCCCAGCACTACAATTTGATGATTAAAACCTCGCAGATATTTATCTCTATGATAGGCAATATCTGAGGCAAAATATGTGTATGAGCCATCAGATTTTACTAGCGCCCTATCGGTATCATCGCCAAAATTACTGGCTCTAAATAAAATCTGCTCTCTATCCTCCCAATCCTCTGGCGTTTTACCCTTTGGTGGTTCAAGCTTGCCTTGATATACAAAACCCTTCTCTTTTAGCCAATCAAGAGTTTGCTCAATTGCGCCATTTTTACCGTGCAGAGTTTTTTCAGAGAAAAATATCTCATGCTCAATGCCTAGTTTAGCTAAATCTGCTTTTATCAAATCAAGCATTGCATCAAGAACAATAGTTTTTACTGTCTCAATCCACTCGCTTTGTGGCTTATCGACAAGAGTATTACCAAATTCATCTGCAAGCCTCTTACCCACTGGCACAAGATAATCGCCAGGATAAAGTCCTGCTGGAATTTCTCCAATATCCTGCCCCAAAGCTTCCCGATAGCGCAAAAAAGCAGATTTTGCTAAAATATCAATCTGCCCGCCGGCATCATTTACATAATATTCTTTCCTAACATCATAATCACAAAACTGCATCAATGAGGCTAAAGCATCGCCAAAAACCGCGCCGCGAGTATGGCCAACATGCATTGGCCCTGTGGGGTTGGCCGAGACATATTCAATATTTACTTTTGTTTTTCTTCCAGTTTTTGAGCGCCCAAAATCCTCACCCGACAAAACCACTGATTTAAGAATATTTTGCCAAATCTCAGGAGTTAGTGAAAAATTTAAAAAACCCGGTCCAGCAATCTCTATTGAAGCTACGTCTTGATTATTCTCAAAATATTTAGCCAGCAAAGCGGCAACTTCACGTGGGTTTTTACCAAGTGGCTTAGCTACAACCATTGCGGCATTTGTTGACAAATCACCATGGGAGGCATCACGCGGAGGCTCAACCACAACTCGGTGTAAAAGCGGCGTTAGCTTTGGCTCGTTAGGAAAAATCTCTTGTAATGCTTTAATAACATGGTCAGAATAAACAGCAAAAATATCCATAAAAAAATCCGATATAATATCAATTGTTAGCCGCTTAGCTGAATTGTAGCTTTTCGTCAAATAATCGATTGTAAAGTTCTAAGGCATAAGGGTCTGTCATTCCTGCAATATAGTCACATATTATTCTGGCTTTTTGATTTTCATCAATAGCTAGGTGCAGTTTTTCATTCCATTCATTTGGTAAGTTTTGATTGCTTAGCAATTGTTCAAATATTTTTGCAACTACCATCTCACTTGTTTTTACATTTTTCATTACAAATGGCGCGCGATAAACATTTTCAAATAAAAACTTTTTCAAACCTTTTTCTAACGTCGCCATTTTCGCTGAAAAACACACTATTGTTTTTGTGTTATTGCGCACATCAGCAACATTTTTTGGCGCTAATTTTTCAATATTGGCTTTTGTTGTATAAATAACATCTTCTATTAGCTTGGTAATTAAGCGGCGCTGTATCTCATGCCCTATTCTTGAATTTGAAATATCAGGATAGATTTTATTTATTTCATCAATAATTTCGCTAAGCAAATCCACCTGATGCAACTGCCTAACTGAGATAATCCCCGCCCTAAGTGCATCATCAATATCGTGAGAATTATAAGCTATATCATCAGCAATAGCGGCAATTTGTGCCTCAAGGCTTGCATGTGTGCTAGATTCAAGATCAAAAACACCTCCCTTGGTAAAAATAATTGGCATTTGATTATTATGAACATTAGCAAATGGCCCATTATGCTTTAAAATGCCTTCAAGCGTCTCCCATGTTAGATTTATACCATCATGCTCAGCATAATGATTTTCAAGCATTGTTACATTTCTTAGAGCCTGTAAATTATGGTCAAAGCCACCAAAATTTTGCATTTTTTTATGCAAAACTCTCTCCCCAGCATGGCCAAATGGCGTATGACCTAAATCATGGGCTAGCGCTATTGCTTCGGCTAAATCTTCATCAACATTTAGCGCGCGGGCAATTGAGCGAGTAATCTGGCTAACCTCTAAAGTATGCGTTAGGCGGGTGCGAAAATGATTACCCTCATGATGTAAAAAAACCTGCGTTTTATGTTGCAGGCGGCGAAAGGCAGTTGAGTGGATTATCCTATCTCTATCGCGCTGAAATTGTGAGCGGGTTGGGCTATCACTAACCTCAAACATACGCCCGCGCGAGAAATCTGAGTTTGATGCATATTTTGCTAATTGAGGCATGATATAAAATAACCCTTTTAATTTACCCAACTCTTACCTATCTTAAAGTTAAGATTCAACTTTAAGAAGTTATTTATCAGATGAATGAGCCTCAGATTACATCAAATTCAATTGTTTTAACACCGCAAGCGCAAAAACAAATAGTGAAAATTCTCGCAAAAGAACCACAGGGGAGTTTTTTACGCATTAGTGTTTCTGGTGGTGGCTGCTCTGGTTTTTCTTATGAATATAATATTGTGCGCGAAAAGCCAAACGAAGACGACATGAAGCTTGGCGAGCCAGAAACCATTGTGCTGATTGATGCTCTATCACAAGAGTTTATGCTTGGCTCTGAGATTGATTTTATCAATGATTTATCGGGGCAGTCTTTTCAAATTAACAACCCAAATGCCGTGGCCTCGTGCGGTTGCGGCTCTAGCTTTGCGGTTTAAATAATGAAAATTGTAACTTGGAATATCAATGGGATCAGGGCGAGATTGCCGATTGTGCTTGATTGGCTAAAGAAAAATAAACCCGATATTATTGGCTTGCAAGAGATTAAATGTTTGGATCAGGATTTCCCAAGGCAAGAATTTGAGGATTTGGGTTATAATGTTGAAACATTTGGGCAAAAGTCTTTCAACGGCGTGGCGCTTTTATCTCGCATTCCCTTTGATGAAGTTAAGCGTGGGCTTGATGGAGATAAGCATGATCAGCAAGCACGCCTAATTGAGGGGGTATTTTCTACTTCTCAAGGCGTGGTGCGGGTTTGTAATATTTATCTGCCCAATGGTAATCCTGTTCATAATTCAGCAGGCGACTTAGCTATAAGCGATAAATTTATCTATAAACTTAATTGGATGAATCGCTTGAACGAGTTTGTTAAAGAAAGGCTTACCTATGAAGAGCCGTTTATTGTGATGGGTGATTTTAATATTATTCCTGATGAAATTGATTGCCATAATCCAAAGGCATGGTGGGGCGATGCGCTTTATCGCCCTGAAAGTTTAGAGAAATTCAGGACGCTTTCAAACATGGGCATGCGAGATGGTTTAAGGGCGGTTAGTGATAAGCCAAATTATAGTTTTTGGGATTTTCAGGCAGGCGCATGGCGCAAAAATAATGGCATAAGGATTGATTTTTTAATGCTTAGCCCGCAAGCAACAGACAGTTTGACTTATATAAAAACCCATAAAGACACCCGAGCACTAGAGCGACCAAGCGATCATGTTCCTGTTGAAGGTGGGTTTAGCTTCCACCAAATCTAGCACCAAGGCTCTGTGCTGCATTGGTTGCAGTTAAGCGCTGCTCTGGTGTTGCAATTGACATTGCAGAATCGCGTAAATCCGTAATCCATAATTCTGCTGGACTGCCCTTTGCTCTTGTTCCAGCTAAGGAGAGCCACATTAGCCCTTCAATTTTTTGATCTGCTAATTCACTGCTCTTAAATAACAAATCCCCAAGTGTTGCTTGCGCTCCAATATGCCCTTTGCGGGCGGCGAGTGATAACCAACGAGCGCCTTGAGTTAAATTTATGCCCATTTCATTTTTATCTAAATATAACAGCCCCACTCTAAATTGTGCATCTGCATCACCAAAATATGAAGCGGCATGCAATAATAATGCATGAAAACGCTTATTGCTCACCCTTATCCCCGCATCTGGAAGGCCCGTACGATAATAATCACCCACCTTGATAAAAGATTGCGCGACAATATCTGCTTGCAAAGATTTTGGTGGAGTGGAAGCGTAATCATTAGCAATACGCGAGAAATAACCAAATGCCTTTACTTCGTCTTTTGCTACGCCATCACCATTTTCATACATAACACCCAAACGAAACAAAGCGATTGGCTCGCCAGCCTCAGCCCCCGCCTCTAATGAAGCCAACATAGCCTCACGTGAGACACCGCCCCCTGCACCATCAAGCATATTCGCTAAACCAATAGCAGCATCAACAGCATTATTTTGCTGTGCCGATTGTTGTGCCAAAATAGGTGTAGCCATTGCTAAGAAAAAACTAACAATCAGCGCCATAATGGGGGTAATTATTTTTGGGGCTTTGGACTTAAATGTCTGCATAGCAGCTCTTTTCGCCTTTTGCGCCTGGGTGAGTTAATGCGCCATAACGTGCATCACCAACAATTTGTGCATATTTCCATATTGCGCCTGAGCCGAAACTGCTCTCGCGCGGTTTCCAAAGTTTTTTACGCTGAGCTAATTCTTCGTCGCTCAAATTAACTTCCATTGTGCCTTTTATTGCATCAAGCGTGATTATGTCACCATCTTTAATAAGAGCAATCGGCCCGCCTTTTGCAGCCTCTGGGCCCACATGACCAATACAAAAACCACGGGTTGCACCAGAAAAACGACCATCGGTGATAAGCGCAACTTTGTCGCCCATGCCTTGACCATAAAGCAAGGCAGTAGTTGAAAGCATTTCACGCATGCCAGGCCCACCAATTGGCCCTTCATAACGAATTACAAAAACATCACCCGCTTTATATTCTTTTTTAGATACTGCTTCAAAACATTCTTCCTCGCTATCAAAGCAAATTGCTGGGCCGCTAAATTTAAGATCTTTCATGCCAGCAACTTTAACAATAGCACCATCGGGAGCAAGATTGCCCTTTAATGTCACAACACCACCCGTTGGGGTAATGGGAGTGGCCGCGGAATATACAACATCTTGCTTGTCATTCCATTTCACCCTCTCCATATTTTGTGCAATAGTACGCCCAGTTACCGTCATGCAATCGCCATGCAAATAGCCATTTTCAAGCAGGGTTTTCATCAAGATAGGAATGCCTCCAGCTTCAAACATATCTTTTGCAACATATTTTCCGCCTGGCTTCAAATCTGCAATATATGGAGTTTTTTTGAATATTTCACCTACATCAAATAAATCAAAATCAATGCCGCATTCATTTGCGATTGCAGGAAGATGAAGGGCGGCATTGGTTGAGCCACCAGAAGCGGCAACAACAGTTGCGGCATTTTCTAGCGCTTTACGTGTAACAATATCACGTGGTCGCAGGTTTAATTTTAGCAATTCCATCACCTGCTCACCAGCAGTCATGCAAAATTGATCACGAAATTCATAAGGGGCTGGTGCGCCTGCAGAGTATGGCAAAGCAAGACCAATTGCCTCTGAAACGGTTGCCATTGTGTTGGCGGTGAATTGTGCGCCACATGAGCCAGCTGAAGGACAAGCTACTGTTTCAAGTTCCTCTAAATCCTCATCGGACATATCGCCAACCGAGTGTTTGCCCACTGCTTCAAACACATCTTGAACGGTCACAGGGTTGCCACGAAAGTTACCTGGTAAAATTGAGCCACCATAAAGAAATATTGACGGCACATTAAGACGGCACATTGCCATCATCATACCTGGCAATGATTTATCACAACCAGCTAGACCAACAAGCGCATCATAACAATGACCGCGCATGGTCAACTCAACAGAATCGGTAATAACATCACGAGAAACAAGCGAGGACTTCATGCCCTCATGCCCCATGGCAATACCATCGGTCACAGTAATAGTAGTAAATTCACGCGGAGTTCCTTGAGCGCTGGCGACACCTTTTTTAACCGCTTGCGCCTGACGCATTAAGGAAATATTACATGGTGCAGATTCATTCCAACAAGTGGCAACCCCAACAAGTGGCTGGTGAATTTGCTCAGAGGTTAAACCCATCGCATAATAATAAGAGCGATGCGGCGCACGTGCTGCCCCTTCTGTTACGTGACGGCTTGGCAGTTTTGCTTTATCAAATTTATTTTTATTACACATATTTTATTCCCCCGAAGTGTGATTGTTCAATATCATCTTTGTGATGTTTTTATCGAACACACAGAACGGCGCAAGAGCA
>JALSJY010000120.1 GCA_026989045.1 Hyphomicrobiales bacterium
TTCTGATCATTAGCGCTCCTCAAAGAAATTTTAGAATATTTAGTGCAATTAAATAGGCGATATTTCCATATTTGTCGCTACAAGATTATACCCTACCGATTGGTTGGTTTTTCTTTCTTTTATCTGCTCTATACTAGTAATCTTCTCTGGCCTATCTCCAAGAAAAAAGATATTGAAATTTAGATGCTCCATAATATATTCGCTAACACTACAAGTAATATCTGCTCCATGATCTTCATAAATAACTATAACACGCTTTAAAGAAAGAATATTTTTTGCACCTTTAATGGCATCTATTTCTGCACCTTCCACATCGAGCTTGATAATAACTGTCCCTGAAAAATCAGGAAAATACTCATCAAACACACTATCGATAGTAGTGGTTATAACCTCATCGCTCTGCTTTGTTACCTCACCATCCAATTTTATATGAGCAGATGCGTGTCCATCTGGCGTTGTAAAAGAGATAAGTTTGTCTGGCACTTCACAAATCGCCGCTTGCTTAACAAAAAAACGATAGCCATTTAACTGATTGTTTTTAAGTGTTTTGGGATGAGTTTCACTCGATGCCTCAATAGCCAGCACCCTATTTTTTGGCAGGCGCTCAGATACTAAAATACTCCAATAACCAATATTAGCTCCACAATCAATAAACACACAATCATCAGAAATATTTTGCTTGATAAAACTTTCTATTTCTGGCTCGTAAGCAAACCCTATATCTATCAACCTAGACCAATAATAATCAAACAAATCAATCTCTATTTTTGAGTGCTTATTCAAATAAATAATTACTGGAGCAAGCGGAAAAATTTTGCCAGCGTAACGACTAAGAGTACCCACTCCTTTATAATTAAAGGGCTTTGTTAGCCATGCAATAATTTTAAACAACGGTAAAAATAATTTTGCTGTTCGACTTTGGGGAACACAACGTATCACTGAAATAGCCCCTTAAGTATAATGACAAAATATAGTCTGAAAAATCTAGCTATCCAATTGAAGGCAAAGTCAAAAAGCATAGTTTTCTTTCTTCATTGCCTAATAGTTAATTAGTAATGTTAAGAATTCCATAATAAAGATAACAGTATAGAAAGAAATATCCAGCATTAGGAATAAAAATAATTTTTTAGCCTTACCTGTTGCCTTTCCTCTTTAAATAATTCCAATTTTAAGTAGAAAATTCTAGAAATAAATGCTCTTATTTAACGGGAGCAGGTCAATCAACCTAAAACTCTACGCTTAAATGGAACTAATTTAGGGCAAGGTCACCCACTTTGAGCATAGTAAAGTTGTATTCAAGTTACTGGCGGTGGGGATGGGTCTGGGCACCTTAATGTTAATAGCTAAATAACTTAATTAAATTAAGGTGTTACAAAATTATATGCTGCAAATTGCATAGCAAAATGTGCTACAAAATTACATGTTTGGTGAAATATTATGATTTTTGTACAATGTTTAATTAACGCCCTCTACCCAGATAGGGTTTGACCAAGCCCTTTTGCCCGCACGATCAATGATTGTGATGCGTATCCATGGTGAATTGCTCAGGCGCTCCAGTGAAATCTTTCCAGTGGTCATTGTTTCGCCGCGCAGATATGTCATTGGCGATCCATGACCCTGAACGAGAATGCTAACAACTGGGGTGCAATCAACCTCTATGCTAGTTTCATTGATGCGGATATTGTGAATTTCTGGGCCAGTACTGGAATAATACTCGCCTGCCTTAAGTGCCGCAAGCAAGGCCTGTGCAGTGTTTTCTTGAGCCTTGACCATCACCCATCCGCCAAAATAGTCGGGAGAGTTAAAATGGGAGTCATCGCTAGCAATCAGATTTAGATGGCGTCCCTTGTTCAATAAATACTCAAGAGTCATTAAACCCTCACCGCGATCATTATTGACAACACAGCCGTGATTATAGATTTCCACTGCATGTGCCGCGGTAATACTGAAGGCATCTGCCTCGCTTAGACCAGACCAATGCGGGTGCACTATGACAACGAATGCACCTGCATCACGCGCTCGCTGCGCAATGCTTGCTGCTGTTTCAGAACCTTTAACAGGGAGAAAATTGGGTGCACTGGGGGGAGGAAAATCACTGGGCAGACCCAGAGCCAGAAGATGCCATAGATGACCATTTTCCATAGCTCCGCTATGCAGCTCTGCTCCCATTATAGTGGTGAATTTATCATTATGAAATTCACTAGCATCGGTTATTGGATAATCAAACAGGCCAACAAAATGATCCGTTAGGGATATGAAATCATAGCCCTCAGCTTGGTAACGGCGGCAAACTTCGCCCGGCTCAAGTGCGCCGTCTGACTGGGTGGAATGAGTATGCAAATTTCCACGATAGAATTTGCCTGGTGTAGAAAAAAATTTTAAAGACATGGTCGTCACTTAAAGAATTATTAATTAAAGAATTTGGCTAAGGAATTGTTTGGTTCGTTCATGCTCTGGCTTACCGAAGAAATCATGCGGATTATTTCGTTCAACAATATCGCCTTCATCCATAAAAATAACTTCATCGGCAATGGTTTTAGCAAACCCCATTTCGTGGGTAACAACAATCATCGTCATGCCTGTTTCAGCAAGATCAACCATAACATCTAGCACTTCTTTTATCATTTCAGGATCAAGAGCCGATGTTGGTTCATCAAATAACATGATTTTTGGATTCATGCATAATGATCTAGCAATAGCTACTCTTTGTTGTTGACCGCCAGAAATTTGCCCCGGATATTTATAGGCTTGTTCAGGGATTTTTACTCTTTCAAGATATTTCATCGCTGTTTCTCTGGCTTCGGCCTTACCCATTT
>JALSJY010000121.1 GCA_026989045.1 Hyphomicrobiales bacterium
TAGCGCCAAGCGCCCGCCCAATCGTTGCCCCAATAGGGCCACCAATCAATCCTCCTGCGAATTGACCAGCAAGTGAAAATGCTATTGTTGCCATTTGATTTTTTCTTTTTAATTAAAAACTATAAACACTACAAATACGCCTTGCCCACGCTTTGCTTAAACCTGCCTCAACCACACCAATATGCTCTTGAGCATGCACAAAAACATCTCGCTCAACCATTATTGCACAATGTTTTGGTGGTAAATTTCGGATCATTTTAAACAAAATAACATCACCAACCTGTGGCTTATCTGCTGATCTTTTCAAATAAGTCTGCGCTGCCATTTCCAACGCCCCCGCATGATTTTTATCACGCCAATCAGCACTATATGGCGGCACAATAACTGGCTCATCACCAATCACCTCTCGCCACACTCCGCGCAAAAGCCCAAGGCAATCACACCCCACGCCCCTCTTACTAGCTTGATGTCGATAAGGCGTGCCAACCCATGCCATAGTGGCCAGCACAATTTTTTCTCTTTTATCAATCATTTATAAAGCGGCTTTCCACTAAAATCAGCGCCAGCTTTTGGATAACGCAAAACAAAATCACTACCAGGAATATGAGGAAAGCCACGAAAATTTACTACATTTGAAAATTTTTCCCTGCAGGTAGAAAACGCCCTATCACAACCAGCATAAAGTGTAATTTCATCACCCACCTGCACCCATTCATCAATAGACTCACCAAAGCCAATTATACTTTGGGAACTTTCATTTTTATGCAAAACTATCTCATCTTTTTTACCCGCTCGCTGGCCTGAATTCCAAACCCCATAACCAAAACTAAACCAGTCATTTGCAAAACCAGATAGCGGTGAAACTGTAATTTTTTGCTTCCCTAGAATCGAAACTACCACAACTATTTGCTTATAAATCTCTTGCTCAATATCAATCGAGCAATCACTATCACCCAAAACACAATCACAAAAAGTCTGATAAACTCGCCCCTTGTTTATATTTAATCCATGCTGAGAAGATCGCAATTCAAGCTTAAAAACCCCATCTGTGCGCGTAATTTCACCCACACTATCACGCCGCATAAGTTGATAATTTTCAACATCTTTCCAGTTAACCTTAAAAGTCTCAACAATCGCATCATCATATCGCCCAAGCAAAATATCATTCTCATCAATTGCATTAGAATTCACAATTCCAACAATTTCAGATGTATCAACCTGCGCCCCAAGTTTAGATGCAACTTCACCTCTGTCCATGCCAAAAGAGGGCAAAAAAACACAATTATCAAAAGTCAATTCTTTATCATGATCAGTAAAACCAAGCACCACACCATCAACTCGTGTTATTCGCCAGCAATTTACTAAACTACTCGCCCCAGATCCAATATGCGCAGCAAATGCAGAATTTAATTTTTTCATCACACCACCTCAATCAGTGGAATATTAGGAACTTGCGCAGCGTCAAAATTAAATAATTCAATATCCAATTTATCAGTATCAAAGCGCACAGGCACATTAAACTCAAACCCAGCTCTAACGACCTCTCCAACAGCAGGAGCAGCATTCAAAGTTACAATTCCGCTAGCCTCATCAACCCCAAAATCAACAGAGTTTAGCTCAACATTATCAACACTAATAACAACACTATTAGCTATCGGTTTGTTTATCACCCGCATAAAGGGATCAAAACCCACCCCATATCGCTTAACAAGCAAAAATTGAGTTTTCACCCCATCACCAATTCCAATTTCTTGATCATTTGCACTGATTTCAGTCCCATCTTCACTTGATGAAAAATCAAGTGCATCATGCCATAAAAATCCATGAAAACGACCCCGCCTTTCTTCAAAAAAAGCCAATACATTCCTCATGTCAGCACGCGACTTTATTCCATATCCAGCATTATAACTCCTACGCGAATTCTCCCATCGCTGATTGCGCTCTTCTTTGCCAGAACTAAGCGTAACAACATCAGTTAATCTCACTGGCCCGCCCCGTGCACCAAGCGCAATATCAAGCGGAAATCTAATATGATGAAACCCCATTAGCTCGAGCGACCTCCTCGTTTAACTGCCCTCAAAAGCATAGCAGACATTTCCGCCTCCGCGCCCAAAAAGCTCTGCACATTAGAGGCCTGCACATTCATCGAAATATTTATCGGCGCACCCCCGCCATTATTCACAACTCCAAGCTTACCATCAGAGCCACGAGCAAGCGGCAAAATCGCCTCCGCCCCCGCCTCCCCAGCAACCCCAAATCCAGAATTAATAGGGAAATAAGTAGGCGTTCCAACCACCCCACCCTTAGCAAAAGGTGTAATTGCGGGGTTAGCCGCCTTAAACAAATCAGCAATAAACCCCTGCGCCATCATGCCAACAGGTTTTAGCGCAGCCTTTAGAGCAATATTTGCAAATGACTTCCCAATATCACCAAGCAATGAGCGAAACGATTTCCCATCAATAATCGCCCCCTTAAACGCATTAGCTAAAGACTTAGAAACATCTTTAGCTAAATCATCAATCCGCTCTAACTCAACACTAACATCGCTCATTTCTTGATTAAATTTATTACCAAATAAACCATCTTCACTCATAGCTTTTTCTCCTCATCAGGATATTTTTTTATCAATTCATCAAAACTAGCTTTATCAATCGGCTCATTATTCGCAGGCGCAAATGCTCTATGCGCAGCTGCCAATTCAATTGGTGTCATTGCCCAAAAATCCTTTGATGAAAGTCGCAAAACCCCAAAACCAAATTGCATAGCCTCCTTCCATGGAAACGGCTTCACTTCTCTTG
>JALSJY010000122.1 GCA_026989045.1 Hyphomicrobiales bacterium
ATATTTGACATTTTTTTATAAACTTTGGCGGAACATAGTGTTCTTCTTCAAACTGTCAACAGCAATTTTAATATAAGTAGAAAAAATTAGCTTTTTTATTCCTTATTATTAAGAAGATATTTTATTAAGCCAGTTGTTGAGGAATTTACTTTATCGGGCATTTCACCACCTCTAACAATGGGAAGTATTGATTTTGCTAGCTGTTTGCCCAATTCAACCCCCCATTGGTCAAATGAATTTATATCCCAAATCACCCCTTGCACAAATATTTTATGTTCATAAAGCGCAGTAAGCGAGCCAAGAGTTTTTGGATTTAATTTTTTATACAAAAGACTGTTTGATGGTCGATTTCCTGTAAAAACCTTATGGGGGGCAAGTTTTTTGATTTCAGTCTGACTTTTCCCACTCATAGCTAATTCGCTAATTACTTGTTTTAGGTCTTTACCCAGCATTAGCGCTTCTGATTGAGCAAGATAATTTGCCAACAATTTATCATGATGTTCAGGCAAGTTTTCATGTGCATTTATTGCCGCTAAAAAATCAGCCGGAATAATATCGCTCCCCTGATGTAGCAACTGATAAAAGGCATGCTGGCCATTTGTGCCTGGTTCGCCAAAAATAACAGCACCTGTTTCAAAATTTACTGGATAGCCTGATAAATCCACCGATTTTCCATTTGATTCCATATCTAATTGCTGCAAATAAGCAGGAAAACGACTTAAATGCTGATCATAGGGTAAAATGGCCTGACTTTTGTAATTCAAAGCATTGCGATTCCAAATGCCAATAAGCGCTAAAATAACTGGCATATTCTTTTGAAGCGGTGAGGTGCGAAAATGCTCGTCCATTTGCGCCGCACCTGCAAGAAAATCTTTGAAATTATCAAAACCAATAGCAATGGCAGCAGGCAAGCCAATTGCCGACCAAATCGAATAGCGCCCCCCTACCCAATCCCAAAATCCAAAAATATTATCACTATCTATGCCAAATTCATTGCAAGCACTGATATTGGTTGAAATAGCAGCAAAATGTTTTGCAACAGCTTTTTTTCCTAGCGCCTCAATAAGCCATGATTTTGCAGTGTTGGCATTTGTTATGGTTTCATCGGTGCTAAAGGTTTTTGAGGCGATAATAAAAAGGGTTGTGGCGGGGTTTAAGCGCTTCAAACAATCATAGATATGAGCGCCATCGACGTTTGAGACATAGTGGAGCTTTAAATCTGAATGAGCATAAGGCTCAAGCGCTTTTGTCACCATATCTGGGCCAAGATCAGAGCCGCCAATGCCTATATTCACAATATCTGTGAATTTTTTACCATTGCTTGAGGTAATCTCAGCGTTGCGAATTTTTGTAGAATATTCTTTAACTCGCTCTAACTGATGGCGGATTTTTGGCATGATTTCTTGCCCATTCACCAGTAATTTTTCTTTTCCATTATAGCGCAATGCCATGTGCATTACGGCGCGGTTTTCGGTGGTGTTTATTGCCTTGCCAGCCCACATTGCATCACGGCGCTTTTCTACCATACAAATCTCAGCAATTTCAAACAAAGCCTGCATTGCTCTTTGGTCAATTTGGTTTTTTGAATAATCGAGTAAAATAGAGCAAGCTGAGACAGAAAAATCATCAAATCTATTTGGATTTTCTTCAAACATTTTTCGCATAGATGTGGCTTTGATACGCTTTGCATGTGGGCGCAAACCATCTAAAATATTTTTTCTTTCAAAGGCCATTGGCTTTTCCTATGCTTATTTTATAGAGGAGGTAAATCCCCTTTTTCCCAGTTTTCTCTAGTTGTTGCAGCAAATTCTTCAAGTTTTCCTTCAATAATTGCCGCTCGCGCCCCTGCAGTTAATTCAGCATAATATGCTAAATTTATCTGGGATAAAATCATAGCACCTAAAATTTCTTGACTCTTTACTAAATGGTGCAAATATGCGCGTGAAAAGCGAGTGCAATTTTCATTTGGAGAGGTCTCATCAAGTGGGCGAATATCGTCTTTATGGCGTGAGTTTTTTAAGTTGATTGAACCAAATCTAGTGTAAACTCTGCCGTGCCTGCCAGCACGTGTTGGGTGAACACAATCAAACATATCAATGCCACGCTCGATGCCACCTAAAATATCATCTGGCTTGCCCACTCCCATGAGATAATGCGGCTTATCAAAGGGCAGTTGCGGCACTGTTTCATCTAATACTCTAAACATGACCTCTTGAGGCTCACCAACTGCAAGACCTCCAATAGAATATCCATCAAATCCTATATCAACTAAGCCCTTAGCTGATGCGGCTCTTAAACCTGCATCATCGCCACCCTGCACAATACCAAACAGCGCTCTTCCTTGTTGTCCCTTTGGCTGTCCCCTGCCTTTTGCATTGTTAAATGCGGTTTTTGAGCGCTCCGCCCAGCGTAAAGATAATTGCATTGCCCGCTCAATTTCCTCGATTGGCGCAGGTAATTTTATACATTCATCAAGCTGCATAATAATGTCGCTATCAAGCTTGATTTGAATATCAATTGAGCGCTCTGGAGTTAATTCGTGCTTCACACCATCAATATGGGAGCGAAAGGTCACGCCATTTTCATCTAATTTGCGCAAATTTGCTAAAGACATCACCTGAAAGCCACCGCTATCGGTAAGAATTGGATATTTCCAGTCCATAAATTGATGCAAACCACCTAAGCGCTCAACCCGCTCCGCACCAGGGCGAAGCATTAGGTGATAGGTATTGCCCAAAAGCACGTCAGCACCAGTTTGGCGCACCTGCTCTGGATACATAGCCTTTACAGTAGCCGCTGTCCCTACAGGCATGAAAGCGGGAGTGCGAATTATACCGCGCGGGGTGAATATTTCGCCCGTGCGGGCTTTGTTATCTGTTGCTAAAATTTTAAAAGAAAAATTATTCACTAAAAATACCCTTAACCACTATTCTTGACGAAATAAAAGCGAAGCATCGCCATATGAATAAAAGCGATATTCGTTCTCTATAGCATGATTATAGGCATGATGCATATTGTCAAAGCCTGCAAAAGCACTAACCAGCATAAACAGGGTTGAGCGTGGCAGGTGAAAATTTGTCATTAAAATATCAACTGCGTTAAACTTATATCCTGGGGTGATAAAAATATCAGTATCGCCGCAAAACGGCTCTAATTCGCCAGTTTTTCGCGCTGCACTCTCAAGTAAACGCAGGCTGGTTGTGCCAACCGCAACAATGCGGCCTCCATTTGCCTTTGCAACTTTCAAGCGCGCTATCGTATCGGCATCAACCTCGCCCCATTCCGAGTGCATTTTATGATCGCTTGTATCATCAACTTTAACTGGCAGAAATGTTCCAGCGCCCACATGTAAGGTTAGTTTTTCAATTGAAATGCCTTTAGTCATAAGTTTATTTAAAAGCTCATCGGTAAAATGCAGGCCAGCAGTTGGGGCGGCAACTGCCCCCTCTTCATCAGCATAAATTGTCTGATAATCTTCTAAATCTGACTTTTTTAACTCTCGTTTTGCTCCGATATATGGCGGCAAAGGCATTGCGCCAAATGATTTTATTGCTTCATCAAGCTCAGCGCTGCTTAATTCAAATTTTATAATAGCTTGCCCCTGCTCAACTTTTTCAACATAGGCTATTAGATTTTCAAGCGTGACTTTGCTGTCATTTATTGCGCTAAATACCAGTTTATCGCCAGATTTTAAGCGTTTTGCAGGGCGAGCAAATGCTGCCCAAGTTGAAGCATTTATGCGTTTATGCAGGTTAAACGATATTTTTGATTGATTTTCATTCCTATGGCGAATTGCGTTTAACTCGGCAGGAATAACCTTAGTATCATTGATAACCAGCACATCATTAGGATTAAGTAAATCCACCAAATCAGTGACTATTTTATCCTCTAATTCAATTTCTGGCTTAATGACAAGCATGCGAGCGCTATCACGCGGGCTAACTGGATAAAGTGCAATCCGCTCATTTGGCAAATCAAAATCAAACTCACTGACTCGCATAAAAATATAATTCCAATTTATTGGCCTTCACAAACTATAGCCCAAGCGCCAACGTCCGTGATTTGCAAAGTTCCAGCGATTGCCTGCTCCTCACCATCAAAGACACGAAATAGGCGCAGGCGAGCAAAAATTTCTTCAAAATTATTATCAGAAAAATCGATTAATATTTGCTCATCATTAAAAAAACTTTGCAATATTGATATTGAGCTAGCCTGAGTGGCATTAGTTGACCAGACAGAATTATTATCAGTGATTGTAGCGTCAAGAATGCTTTCAACCGCAACATTCCCCACTTGCAATGTAATGCTAGCGCCCTGTTTTGAGACACAGATAATGGCTCCAGTTGCCATGGCTGGAGATGTAGCAATTAGCAGCATAACCAATCCAATTAGCAACTGTCGCATTTTATTTATCTTACTCTACTTTCATAGAGATAATTTTATCAGGATTTGCTACTGGCTCACCACGCTCAAGCTGACCAACCACGTCCATTCCCTCAGTAACCTCACCCCAAACGGTATATTGACGATTTAGAAATGGTGCTTCATCAAAGCAGATGAAGAATTGTGAATTTGCACTATCTGGGCTAGCAGAACGAGCCATTGAACAAGTTCCACGCACGTGCTTTTCGTCATTAAACTCTGCTTTTAGATCTGGTTTATCAGATCCGCCAGTACCTGTGCCATGCGGGCAACCAACTTGCGCCATAAAACCATCAATCACACGGTGGAAAATAATTCCATCATAAAAACCCTCATTTGCAAGCTCTTTAATGCGTGCTACATGCTCTGGTGCAAGATCAGGGCGCAAATTTATTTTCACTTCACCCTTTGAGGTTTCCATTACAAGTGTATTACCAGTTTCTTTTGCATCGCTCATTTGATGCTCCTTTATTATTGTGAAATTAATGATTACTGTTATTAAATTTATTTAGAGAGTTTAAGTGAGATAATAGCATCTGGCTCCGTCACTGCACCATTATCATTTTGATCACCCTTTTTTATAGCATCTACATATTCCATGCCAGAGATAACTTTCCCAAAAACTGTATAATTTTCATTCAAAAATGGTGCATCGTCAAAAGTAATGAAAAATTGCGAATTTGCACTATCAGGTGCGTTTGATCGCGCCATGCCAAGCGTGCCACGAACAAATGGCTCTTTATTAAATTCAGCCTTTAGGTCTGGCAGGTCAGAGCCGCCCATACCCGTGCCTGTTGGATCGCCAGTTTGCGCCATAAATCCATCAATCACCCGATGAAAAACAATACCATCATAAAAACCACTGCTAGCAAGGGTGACAATGCGCTCAACATGATTTGGAGCAATGTCGCTCCAAAGTTCGATTTCAACATCACCATCTTTTAATTTCAAAATAAGAGGAACAATATTTTGTTCTTGTGGAACATGTAGTTCTGCCGTTTGTGCACCTGTTTGCTCTGGCATGCCCCACGGTGAAAAGCGATAAAAAAGAACAGCGGCAAAAACAAGGAGAAACAACAGAGTTAAAATAGCCATTGCGCGGGAGTTATTTGATTTTTTAGATTTATTATTTTGCATTATTTTCCTATAGCTTTCAAAACAAGAGCTGGGACAAATGAAGAAATGTCACCATCCATCTGCGCTATTTGGCGAACAAGTGAGGCAGAAATATGCCTTACATGTGGACTTGAGGGAACAAAAACTGTTTGCAAGTCAGGAGCCATTTGTGAATTCATGCCAACCATTTGCATTTCATAATTATAATCTGTGGTATCACGAAGGCCACGAATGATAAGAGAGGCACTAAATGAGCGGGCTGCTTGAACCATTAAACCATCAAAATCTACAATTTTAATATCGGTCTTGGTTCTTTTAGCGATAACAGAAGTTGTTTGCTCGAGTAGGATTTTGCGATTTTCATCACTTAAAAGACCTGCTTTTTCATGATGAACACCAATGCCAATATATAGTTTATCAACTAATTTACACGCTCTCTCGATAACGTCGATATGACCATTTGTGACTGGATCAAATGACCCTGGATAAAAACCAACAAGTTTACTCATTTTGAAATCTCTCTTTTGCCAATTGCTTTTAAGCAATAATAGCCGATGATTGTTTAAGAATCATTTGCATCATCATTATTTTCATTATTTTCTTGTGATGAAGTGTCATTTTCTTGCGGTGAAGCCTTCTGCTCTTTTGCTTTTGCTTCAGCCTCATTTGCCTCTTCATCTTCTTCAGGCTCTGAGATACACTCTACCGAGACAACTTTTTCACCCTTTGCTGTATCAAAAACTATCACGCCTTGAGTTGCGCGCCCAGCTACACGAATGCCAGAAACAGGCACACGTATCAATTTGCCGCCGTCTGTTACCAGCATGATTTGGTCGTCATTTTCAATTGGGAATGAGGCAACAATCGGGCCGTTTTTATCGGTGATAGCCATGGCGGTAATACCCTTGCCACCACGTCCTGTCACTCGATATTCATAAGAGCTGGAGCGTTTGCCATAACCATTTTGTGAAATTGCTAGAACAAATTGCTCAGCTGCACCCATTTGCGCATAGCGCTCAGGGGAAATGACACTGGCTTCGCTATCAGTTTCACCCTCGCCTGCTTCAATATTCTCATCTGTTTCACCACGCATTGCACGGCTCATTTTAAGATATGCAATACGCTCTTGCGGGTCGGCATCAAAATGACGCAAAATTGACATTGAGATAATATTATCATCATCGGCCAATTTTATGCCCCTAACACCCATGGAATTACGGCTTTGGAACACCCGCACATCACCAACATTAAAGCGAATGGCCTGGCCTTGTGAAGTGGTGAGCAACACATCATCATTTGGCGCACAAGTTTCCACCCCAATAATACTCTCCCCCTCATCAAGTTTCATAGCTATTTTACCATTAGCGCGAACACCTACAAAGTCTGCCAAACTATTGCGACGCACTGTGCCGCGAGTAGTTGCAAACATAATATCTAGATCGCCCCACGTTTCTTCATCTTCAGGCATTGGCATGATAGACGTGATGGTTTCACCCTGTTGCAAAGGCAAAATATTGATAAGCGATTTGCCGCGGGCATGTGGAGCGGCAAGTGGCAAACGCCAGACTTTTAGAACATAGGCTATGCCACGAGAGGAGAAAAACAACACAGGGGTGTGAGTATTTGCAACAAAAATACGTGCTACAAAATCTTCATCACGAGTTGACATGCCTGCGCGCCCTTTGCCGCCTCGGCGCTGCGCCCGATAAGTGGAAAGCGGCACGCGTTTGATATATCCACCATGCGAAACAGTTACTACCATTTCCTCACGTGCGATGAAATCTTCATCGTCCATATCAGCGGCATAATCCGTGATTTCAGTTAGACGCGGGGTAGCAAACTGCTCACGCACTTCAATCATCTCATCACGAATAATAGTTATCACCCTCTCACGCGAGCGTAAAATATCAAGATAATCAGTGATTTGAGAGCCAATAACGCTTAACTCGTCGCCAATTTCATCACGCCCCAAAGCAGTTAAACGAGCAAGACGCAAATCAAGAATAGCGCGAACCTGCTCTTCTGATAATTTAAAGCTTCCATCTTCAAGCACTTTATGGCGCGGGTCATCAATCAACTCAATAAGCGCAACAACGTCACTGGCTGGCCAGTTCCTCTCTAACAATCTAGCGCGAGCAGTGGCTGGATCACTTGATGATCGAATGATTGCAATCACTTCATCAACATTGGCAACAGCAACAGCTAGTCCAACTAAAATATGAGCGCGATCACGAACCTTATTGAGTAAAAAACGCGCGCGTCTTGTTACTACTTCTTCACGAAATTTAACAAATGCTCCCAAAATATCAGGCACATTCATCAATTCTGGTTTACCACCATTAAGAGCAACAAAGTTACAGCCAAATGAAGTTTGCAACATAGTTAGGCGATAAAGCTGGTTCAAAATAACATCTGAAACCGCATCACGTTTTAACTCAACCACAATGCGCATGCCATGACGATCTGATTCGTCTCTAATATCAGATATGCCTTCAATTTTTTTCTCGCGCACAAGGTCAGCGATTTTTTCTATCATTGAGGCTTTATTTACCTGATATGGAATTTCGGTGATTATCAGTGCCTCGCGATCTTTGCGTATCTCTTCAATCGCAACACGTCCGCGCATCATAACCGAGCCACGCCCTGTTTCAAACGCAGAGCGAATACCACTGCGCCCAAGAATTATACCAGCGGTTGGAAAATCAGGTCCGGGCATAATTTCGAGCAATTCGTCAATCGAAATATTTGGATTGTCGATATAGGCCAAGGTTGCATCAATAACCTCACCAAGATTATGTGAGGGGATATTTGTTGCCATGCCAACAGCAATACCAGAGCCGCCATTAACCAACATATTTGGAAAACGAGCAGGAAGCACGCTTGGCATACGCTCTGAGCCGTCATAATTATCTACAAAATCAACTGCATTTTTTTCTAAATCAGCAAGCAATGAGCCAGTGACTTTTTTCATGCGCACTTCGGTATAACGCATAGCGGCTGGCATGTCGCCATCGATTGAGCCAAAATTGCCCTGCCCATCTATCAGCGTTAAGCGCAAAGAAAAATCCTGCGCCATACGAACTAAAGACATATAAACTGCAGCATCACCATGGGGGTGATATTTACCAATCACATCACCAACAACACGAGCAGATTTGCGATATGGTTTATTCCACTCATACCCACTATCATACATTGAATAAAGAATGCGCCGATGCACAGGCTTTAAGCCATCACGAACATCTGGCAAAGCACGCGAGACAATTACACTCATTGCGTAATCAAGATATGATTTACGCATTTCATCGGTAATTGAGGCAGGTGTAATATTTGATGGTATTAAATCACTGCCATTAGTTTCATTTTTATCATCGTTAGGATTATCTGTCACGGAGCTGATTCTTTTGTTTGTTATTTCTAATCATTAGTCTTTTTACGCTATATCATGACATTTAGCCAAGCTGATAAAGGTGATAAACCTGTAAAAAAGCTGGTAAAACTATTATTTGTTATAATTTTTAGTTGCTCAATAGGAATCTGTCGAGCAAACATAGATTTTTAACAGTAGTTTCACTAAAATAGGTGCTAATAAAGTTAATTTAGCGAATCACAGCAGGAGATAATTATTGTCTATCGGATTTGGTTTTGAGCGTTTAGGTTTGCTCACCTTAAAATATCCCATTGCGATGGCTATTGCTGTTTTGGCATTCACTGCCCTTTGTTTGTCGCTTTTGCCTAAAGTCTCAATGGATGGCGATGTTTTGCGTATCTATAAAGATTCTGGCGCAATGTATGATCGCTATGACGAACTTACAAAAAGTTTCGGCACTTTTGAAAATGATGCCTATATTTTAGTCACTTCTAATAATATTGATGACCCAGAGGTAATTGCTAAGTTGCGAGATTTATCTTTTGATCTTGAGTTAAGCAATTTTGCTAGCGGAACTTTGTCACCCTTTTCATTGCGCAAACCTGGACCAAATCAAACCTCCCTACCTGCCGTTCCCGAAGATATGACATCAAGACAAGAGGTTAGGCAAACTCTGCTGGATTTGCGCAAAGACGACCCGATTATGCATAATTTAATTATGGACGACCTTAAAGGCATCGTGATGATTATGTTCCCAAACAAAGAGATGACCAAGGGTGCGGGGGAAGCTGAAATGCTAAAAGAACTTGGTGAAATTGCTAAAGAATATTCTAATGGCAATATTGAAGTTAAGATAACTGGCCCGCCTGTTTGGAAGTCTGAAATTCTTGCAGCCAGTGTTAATGATCAATTGAAATTTTCTATAATTGGATTTTTAATTGGCGCATTAGTATCACTATTTTGTCTGCGTAGTTTTTGGGGTGCCGTTTTAGCCACCCTTACACCCTTTATTTCTGTTATTTGGGTGATTGGCGGAGTGATGATGATGTTTGGGTCATTCACCTTTTTAACCAATGTTGTTATTACTTTAGTGCTGGTTATCGCCTTTGCCGAAAGTATGTATTTTTGCTTTACTTGGCTTAGGCTATGGCGTGATGGAATGGAGCCTAACAAAGCTATTGTTGAGACAATAATTCGTGTCACCCCTGCCGCTGCTTTAACATCAATCACCACAATGGTAGCATTTTTCAGCTTAACTCTAACAAATGGTCAAGGCATTCAAGAGTTTGCTTATTCTGGCATTGCAGCGGTGGCAATTGCCTTTATTACTTTGGTTACTTTTTTGCCGCTTGCATTAAAACTTGCAATAAAAATTGGTTTTAAACCACCCAAAAAAATGAATGTTACGGTTGAAGCGCCAATTCCTATAGCAAAATTTTTAACAAAAAAATACGCCAAACCTTTATCAATATTATCAATAGCTTTAGCAATTGGATTATTATTTCCACATTTTGCTTTACAGCCAAAATTTGACTTTAAAGATTATATGCCCACCAAATCTAAAGCTATGGATACAGCAAAAGGGATTGATGATGGAGTGGGTGGCGTAGCTCCAATATATATTAAAATACCGCTGAAAGACGGAGTAGAGAATGTTACCGATGGCGACTATTTAACCATTCAAAATGTGCATAAAATTTTGGAAGAAAATATTGGGCAAGGTAAAGTAATTTCAGCCGCCAGTTTTTCACATTATTCAGAGCTTGGCTTTTCTCGTGAAAGAATTTTTAGCGCGGTTGGCCCCTTTATGAAACGGCGCTTTTTAACCGATGATGGCACACAAGCGCTTATCACTGGCTTTTTGCCAACAATGTTACCCTCTGACGAATTGCGTGAAATTGTTAAAAAAACCGATATTGCGCTTAGTGAAGCTGGAATTGAAGGGGCGAAGGTTTCTGGATTTAATGTTTTGATGGCTTTTGCCTCAACTGATATTATTAGTTCACTGCGCAATGGTTTGATGATTGCTGTTTTTGTTAATATTTTAATCATTGGCGTGGCATTTAAGTCTTGGAAAATCGCACTTTTATCGATTATTCCAAACTTTTTACCCATTTTAGGAACAGAGTTTTATCTTTATGCCTCTGGTGCTGGTTTGCAATTAACAACTGTAATTGCACTTACAATTGCTTTTGGCATTGCAGTTGATGATACGATACACTTTTTGGCCGCTTATGATAGGGCAAAAAAATCTGGCGTAACACATGCAAAGGCCGTTGAGTTAGCGCTTGACAGGGTCGGGCCTGCTCTGATTGCTACAACGCTTATCTTATGCGCAGGGACTTTTGTTATTATTTTTTCTGCTCTGCCACAAATTGCCCTATTTGGCACACTAATGGTATTAACATTCATTCTAGCTTTGTTGGGAGATTTATTGATTCTTCCAGCGCTACTTATCGCCGGGGGGCGGTTACTAAATTTAAGTGGAGCCAAAAAAAATGAGAGTAAATAATTTTTTTTCAAAACCTATTATTTTTGCAATGTTAATAAGCAGTGCGTTATTTATCACCCCCCCTGC
Organism: Hyphomicrobiales bacterium; assembly: GCA_026989045.1. Classification (GTDB taxonomy): domain Bacteria; phylum Pseudomonadota; class Alphaproteobacteria; order Rhizobiales; family Devosiaceae; genus S141-66. The sequence goes on from JALSJY010000122.1 coordinate 11,487, forward strand.
TTTTTCTGCTCAAGAGGATATTGATCTGCTCAATTCTTATATTGGCAATTGGAAAGGTAGCGGAAAACTTCTAAGAGATGGCAATAGCGAAACTATCAGATGCAAATTAAGTGTAACCGATTCACAGGGAAGTAAAATTGGTTATAAAGGACGTTGTGCGGTTGCAGGAGCTAATATATCTATCGCCGGCACAATGGCCTTTATTGAAGAGAAGAAAAGATTTGAGGCTGTGATGTCATCAAGCACTTCATTCTCAGGTGTTGCAATTGGCAATCGAGCCAAAAGCGGCATCAACTTTTATCTCAAAGATAGAAATGCTGAAACTGGCGATAAATATGAAATTAAAAGTTCCATAGACTTAAACGGTGATATAATTGGGATTGATTTTTCTGTCACTAACACGACAACCAACAGAGTTATTAAAGCTAATATACCATTTGGCAGATAAAGATAAGTAACTATACTTTGTAAACGCAAAATATAATCACTCACTTTTCTAAAGACTATAAACGCCTAACCTTTAAATGGTTTGAAGGTCTGCCTTCTAAAATGGAATATCATCGCTTGAGCCAGCATCATCAAAAGCTGGCGCACTTGAAGATGGGCTGTTTGATCCGCCCTGCCCACCAGAAAAACCACCACCCTGATTATCGCCACGGCCATCAAGCATGGTTAAAGTTGAATTAAAGCCCTGTAAAACTACCTCAGTAGTATATTTATCCTGCCCTGATTGATCTTGCCATTTGCGTGTTTGTAATTGACCCTCAATATATACTTTTGAACCTTTTTTGAGATATTGCTCAGCAATACGAGCCAAACCTTCATTAAAAATAACAACGCGGTGCCATTCTGTTTTTTCTTTACGCTCGCCAGTGTTGCGATCTTTCCAGCTCTCAGATGTTGCAATTCTAAGGTTGGCAATAGGCTTGCCCGCTGTTGTTTGCCTAATCTCAGGATCTGCACCCAGATTTCCAATTAAGATAACTTTATTAACACTGCCCGCCATTTTTATTCCTTTCAACTACCTGCAAGGCTAACAGCCCCTAGGAGTAAACATAACCAAAACAAATATGCTATATAAGCACAATAAATCTGCCCCTTTAGTGAGGCCTTGCTAACAAATTTGCAATCCCTAATAATTTATCCACAATCAAATATTATTTGCGATTTATCTACGAAATCACACTACTTGCATTTGTTCTCTTTATGTTCTTTATATATGAAGAAATGTCAAGTGTCTGATTTTTTAATATGGGGATAAAATTCTACTTATTGACAACAATAAGAATGTTCTGCTTATGTTCCAGAGGGAATAAGTGATTCGAGGTCTATATGGATATTAAATATATTTGCTATTATTGAGCGGTTTCTTTACTAAATTCACCGCTTTAGTCTTTGTTTGGCTATATTTCCATATCAAACAAATGCTGTTTTTTAATATTGGGCAATCGATTGCCCTTAATGAGGTTTTTTATGCCTAACTCACGCTTGCCCAACTCACCTATGCCCAGCGCAAACACGCAAAATCGCCAGGCACAGAATCGCCAGATAATTGTGCGTGGTGCAAAGGAGCATAACCTAAAGTCTGTTGATGTTAGTTTGCCGCGTGACAGCCTGATTGTAATGACTGGGCTTTCTGGCTCGGGCAAGTCATCATTAGCTTTTGATACTATTTATGCCGAGGGTCAGCGCCGATATGTAGAGAGCCTTTCAGCCTATGCACGGCAATTTTTAGAAATGATGCAAAAGCCTGATGTTGAGCGGATTGAAGGCCTCTCCCCTGCTATTTCCATTGAGCAGAAAACAACTTCGAAAAACCCTCGCTCAACTGTTGGCACTGTTACAGAAATTTATGATTATTTACGGCTGCTCTTTGCAAGAGTTGGTGTGCCGTTTTCACCAACAACTGGTGAGCCAATTTCAAGCCAAAGTATTTCTGAAATGGTTGACAAAGTCATGGTGCTGAAAAGTGGGATAAGATTTTATTTACTAGCGCCAATTGTAAGAGAAAGAAAAGGCGAATATCGCAAAGAATTAGCTGAACTTATGAAACGTGGTTTTCAGCGTGTAAAAATTGATGGACAATTTTATGAAATAGATGAAACCCCAGAGCTAGATAAAAATATAAAGCACTCAATAGAAATTGTGGTTGATAGATTAGTCAGTTCCAAAGACAATGCCCTTAGATTAGCTGAGAGTTTTGAGGTTGCGCTAAACCTAGCAGATGGATTAGCAATTGTTGAATTTGCTGATGAATTTGATAAAAAAGGCAACGCGAAACGTTTAATTTTTTCTGAAAAATTTGCATGCCCTATTTCAGGATTTACGATTGAAGAGATAGAGCCGCGACTATTTTCATTCAACAATCCGCATGGCGCATGCCCAAAATGCGATGGTTTGGGGAAAAAATATAAAGTCGATGCTGATATGGTTGTGCCAGATAAAACCAAGTCACTAAATGCAGGGGCTATTGCGCCATGGTCACGATCTTCAGCGCCTTATTATGTGCAGACACTTAATGCAGTTGTAAAACATTTTGAAGCAAGCGCTGATATAGCATTTGAAGATTTGCCAAAAAAAGTTTCTCAAGCCGTGTTATTTGGCACTGGCAAAACAAAAATTGACTTTGTTTATGATGATGGCTTGCGAAACTATAAAACTACAAAAATTTTTGAAGGTGTGGTGGGTAATTTAGATCGACGCTATAAAGAAACCGATAGCGCTGGCATGCGTGAGGAAATAGAAAAATACATGTCTTTTTCTCCTTGCGCTGCCTGTAATGGGTTTCGCTTAAAACCTGAGGCTTTGGCTGTAAAAATTGCTGGTCTGCACATTGGTGAAATTTCACAAATGTCAATAAAGCAAGCTGAATTGTGGTTTGCTAACCTGCCAGAGCAGCTAAATAAAACGCAAAATACCATCGGCCAAGTAATAATAAAAGAAATTCAAGATCGATTAAATTTTCTTAATGCGGTTGGTCTGGATTATCTTACACTTTCGCGCAATTCTGGTTCTTTATCTGGCGGTGAAAGTCAGCGCATTCGGCTAGCCTCGCAAATTGGCTCTGGTCTTACTGGTGTTCTTTATGTGCTTGATGAGCCATCAATCGGCCTGCACCAGCGTGACAATGCACGTCTGCTTGAAACCTTGCGTAAATTACGCGATTTAGGCAATAGCGTGATCGTTGTTGAGCATGATGAAGATGCAATTTTAAGTGCCGATTATGTAGTAGATATTGGCCCTGGCGCTGGAATTCATGGTGGTGAAATTATCGCTCAGGGTAGCCCGCAAGATATTTTAGATAATCCCAATAGCCTTACTGGGCAGTATCTTAGCGGAAAGAAGAAAATTGAAATTCCGGCGCAAAGACGAAAAACAGATAAGAAGCGAAAAATTACAATAAAAGGGGCAAAGGGAAATAATTTAAAAAATATCTCCATTGATATTCCGCTTGGCAATTTCATCTCTATCACTGGTGTTTCAGGTGGTGGGAAATCAACCCTGATGGTTGATACGCTTTATCGCGCAATCGCACGTCGCCTAAATGGCGCTCGCACCACCCCTGCCCCTCATGATGCTTTATTGGGATTAGAATATATTGATAAAGTGATTGATATTGACCAGTCACCAATCGGGCGCACTCCACGCTCAAACCCTGCAACCTACACTGGAGCTTTCACTCCTATAAGAGAATGGTTTGCGGGCTTACCAGAATCTAAGGCACGCGGATATGGGCCTGGGAGATTTTCGTTTAACGTTAAGGGTGGGCGATGCGAAAAGTGCAAGGGTGACGGAATGCTAAAGATTGAAATGCACTTTTTACCCGACGTCTATGTCGATTGCGATACTTGTTCTGGCAAACGCTATAATCGAGAAACACTGGAAGTTACATTTAAAGGGAAAAATATTTTTGATATTTTAGATATGTCTGTTGATGAGGGGGTAGAGTTTTTCTCTGCTGTGCCAAATATTCGCGACAAAATGCTGACCATGCAACGAGTGGGGCTTGGCTATATTAAAATTGGACAAGCTGCGACAACTCTATCGGGCGGTGAAGCGCAAAGGGTTAAACTAAGTAAGGAGCTTTCTAAGCGAGCTACTGGGCGTACGCTTTATATGCTTGATGAACCGACAACTGGTCTGCATTTTCAAGATGTTGCAAAACTGCTCGATGTGCTACATGAGCTAGTGGATAGTGGCAATACGGTTGTGGTGATTGAGCATAATCTTGATGTGATTAAAACATCTGACTGGGTTATTGACCTTGGGCCAGAGGGGGGTGATGGAGGTGGTGAAATTGTCGCAATCGGCACTCCTGAAGATGTCGCAAATGTAAAAGCCTCTTATACTGGGCAATTCTTGAAAAAAGCACTGCAAGATAAATAATAGGGTAAAAGTAATTATCTCTTAACCAGCTATGCAATTTTTGCATATTAGGCTTGCTAAAAAACCAACTACTCAAAACTTAAAAACTCCCCTATATCTCAACCATGAAATAAATAAAAAAGGAGAAAAATTATGGGTATTCGCAAATCATTTCAAAAATGGGCATCTTATCAACGCACTGTTCGTGAATTAAACGCACTTGACAGCCGTTCATTAAATGACCTTGGCATCAACCGTGGTGACATTGTTCGCATTGCACGCGATCACGCGCGTATGATTTAATTATAGTATATATATTATTATTGGTTATTCACCCGCTCTCCATTTGGTTAGCGGGTTTTCTTTTGTTGCCTTCTTTGCTTAGCATTGTTAAGTGGTGACATGACAAAAAAACATTCAAAAACTATTCATATTATAGGGGCTGGACTTGCTGGTTCAGAAGCTGCTTGGCAAGCCGCAGAACTTGGCGCAAAAGTAATCTTACACGAGATGCGCCCTGTCGTTAAAACCGATGTGCATCACAGTGATAATTTTGCCGAGCTGGTTTGCTCAAATTCATTTCGCTCAGATGATTATGAATATAATGCAGTTGGTTTGCTGCACGAAGAAATGCGCCGTGCCAATTCTATCATAATGGCCTGTGCCGATGCGCACGCTCTGCCTGCTGGTGGTGCTTTGGCGGTTGATCGGGAGGCTTTTGCTAGCGCTGTAACCGATGCCATTAGCTCGCATCCAAATATCCTAATAAAGCGTGGTGAAGTTGCTGGCTTGCCGCCTATCGAATGGCATAATGTTATTATTGCTACAGGCCCTCTAACATCTAACAATTTAGCAAAAGCTATAGCCTCAATAACTGGCAAAGAGCAGCTTTCATTTTTTGATGCTATTGCGCCAATCATTCATTCTGAGAGCATCAATCGGGATATTGTTTGGGCGCAATCACGTTACGATAAAGTTGGTCCAAATGGTGATGGCGCTGATTATCTGAACTGCCCAATGAATGAACAACAATATAATGATTTTATTGATGCTCTTTTGGCTGGTGAGAAAACTGAGTTCAAAGAGTTTGAAAGTGAGGCATTAAGCACAACGCCGTATTTTGAAGGTTGTTTGCCGATTGAGATAATGGCGGAGCGTGGTCGAGAAACTCTTAGTTTTGGCCCAATGAAACCTGTTGGTCTGACTAACCCAAATGATCCAGAAAACAAGCCTTATGCAGTAGTGCAGTTGCGTCAAGATAATGCGCTTGGTTCATTGTGGAATATGGTTGGATTTCAAACCAAGTTGAAATATGGCGAGCAGGCAGATATTTTTCGTATGATACCTGGATTAGAGGAAGCGCAATTTGCTCGTCTTGGCGGACTGCACCGCAATACTTTTTTGAATTCACCAGAACTATTAAATGAACAATTACAGCTTAAAGCCGACAAACGTTTGCGCTTTGCTGGGCAGATTTCTGGTGTTGAGGGTTATGTCGAAAGTGCCGCTATGGGTTTGCTGACGGGTCGTCTTGCAGCGGCTGATGCTTTGGGATTAACAATCCCTACACCACCAAAAACCAGTGCGCTAGGCTCATTGGTCAATCACATCACTGGTGGACATTTAGCTGACGAAAGTAACGGCGTGAAGAGTTTCCAGCCTATGAATATCAATTTTGGGCTTATGCCAGATATTGAAGTTATAAAGCCAGAGGGCGTGAAACGTTGGCGCAAGGCTGATCGCAAAAAGGTAAAGAAGAAAGCGATTAGCACTCGTGCGCTAAATGATATTAGAGATTGGCTAGAGAATTTCCCTCAGGAAGTTCAGAGCTAAATAATAGTGCCTCAAGCCTATCAAGCTCCCATTCATTCTGTTCATTTTTTGACTGCACAATAAGCTCTACCAGCAAACGATAACTCACACCTGCTATGGCGAAATTAATTTCTGGGTTTGTTAGCTTTTCTGCTTGCTGACTTTTTATCCATTGTGTCAGATCAATGTCTAATTGTTCAACTTTCTCTTTGTGGATTTTTATTGACCTTGCTGAAACAGTAAATAACAAAGAGCCTG
>JALSJY010000123.1 GCA_026989045.1 Hyphomicrobiales bacterium
CTTCTCGATTTATTAGCCCTTTAATTTTCTTCCAGTTAGACTTTATTTTTTCTAAATCAGTTTTATCGCTATAAGGCGTTTTCTTTTTCCTTGAGCTCATATCTCGTTAATCCTTATTGCACATAACGCCTTGCTCAGTGGCTGCCCGAAGGGGCATTTTTTTGTGTAACATGGAGCTTGCGACATACACAAAAAAATGCCCCTTCGGGCAGTCCACTGGAGCTAATTGTTATGTGTAAGTTCATAAACACGCTGCCCTACAACCATGCGAGACAGGAACAAAACGTTTCAATAAATCCCCTAAACCTTTATTACCATTTGTAATTATGGCCACAGATACTCCCGTATCGTAATCTCCGAACGCGAGACATGAGAACACCCCAGCATGGCCAAAACATTGTTTGGTATTCCACCACCCGTATAATGATGGTGTCAACGTTCCTGTCATAAAACCTCGACCTAATGCGAGAAAGGTTTTCACACTCTTATCCCATCCAAATAACTGGCGAGTTGTGTATTCTTTTAATGTTTTTTCAGAAACAATTCTTTCCCCATTCTGAGTTATTCCACCATTAATCAGGAACTCATAAAATGCCGCCAAGCTTGCTGCATTTGCTATCAGGGTAAACGCGGTATTGCGTGATTTAAAAAAATCTGGATCGTTAGCAAGACTCTCGTAATTGTCAGCCACATTAAAACCCGCAACCATTACCTTATCTTTACCTTGCCAGTAAGAATGGGCAATAGAGTCATATTTATTATCATTCAACTCGAATTGAAGATCAGTAAGCTGTAACGGAGTTATAATTTCTTGCTCGACAAAATCAGCTAACTCTCTCCCGTCGATTCTGGACACCACTTCGGACAATATCCAGCCAAACTCACTGGGCTGATAAGCAAGGGTGCCGCGTTTATGCACAGGAATAGCATCAGCTAACTGCTTTTTCATTTCTTCTTTATTTTGCCAAATTTCAAATTTCCCTGCTAAATGCGGCAACAATATACCTGAGCGATGCGTTAGAACATCAAGGGTGGTTATCTGATCTTTTCCATTTTTTGCAAATTCAGAAAATATCTCTGCAATAGGCGCATTGATATCAAGCAATCCCTTATCCTCTAAAATGGCTATAGCAACCCCCGCAAATGGTTTCCCAGTTGAATAGACTGGAAACAGGGTTTCAGGCGTGGCATTCAAAACGGAAGTAGAATCCTTAGATCTGAAACCTCTAGCTACGCCAATAGCTTCATTTACCACAACCTTCCCTTTTCGCCTTACAACAAGCTGGCCTCCTGGGAATCCTCCATTAGCATGTTGCTGCTTGAAAGTATTTACAACTTTCTCAAGCTTCTTCGTACTCATCCTTACAGACTCTGGCTCTACTTTTTCTTCAAATGGAAAATTCATTGCTGCCTCTTTTACACATAACGCCATGCTCAGCGGCATTTTAAAGCGGCGTTTGTTTGTGTGAAAATGGAGCTTGCGACTCACACAAACAAACGCCGCTTTAAAATGTCCGCTGGAGCTAATTGTTAGGCAATTTACTCAATGATTCCATCTCTTTCTAATATTGCACGGATATCTTCAAATATTGCTGAAATATTTCCCTTTGGAAATCTTAATTGGCCAAGACCTTGAATATTGCTGAACTCTTCACAGCCATCTTCGAGCAACACGATAGTTCTTTCAAAACCAAGACGTCCTTGAAACAGACCTACTTCATGAATAACATTCATACGTGCGTGATGATTTCCATCAGCCTGTTCATCTTCAGCTGTCATTACTAAAAATGCGAAACACGCTTGATCTAGCATTTGAGCAAGGCGAGTTATATTGGTTACCCCAGCTACGGGTACTCGATTAAATTCATCCCAAGGTAAATTCAACCTGTCACTAACGAAATCTTTGAGTTCCCGCCAATATGCAGATCTTCCGTGGCCTATGAAAATATTTGTTCCAATTCTTTCTTCCCTCGCCGTGTTACCTTCTATATTTTGGATATGGCTAGACACCTTAATAATTAACTTTTTAAGTTCTTTACATGCTTTGAATGGAAATATTGCAGCATTGGCCTTGGCAAGCACCAAAAAATGGGGCGGGGTTACACTGCCCTTTTCAATAGCAACCATATCTCGCGACATCATTTGGCCTTTAGGACTCCAATAATTGATGAAATCACTCTCGTCCAGAATTTTAGATTGCTCTATCTTTTCTATTAAGCCAGCTAGAAATTTATCATTTTCTATCTCATGTTTTGAATAAAGCAACGAAAGAGTTTCTGTTTTAGCCTTATCAAATACCTCTTCTGCTTTTTGAGCTAACTCAATAACTTCATCCATTGAAGGGTTTCCAGCCCTTTCTTCTATAAGCGATATAACATCATCAAATCGATGCTCTCGCCAAGCCCCATGTGAGCCCATAGAGTAAGAATCCATAAGCCCCCATTCTTGGCTAAATGCTGCTCCTGGAGGTGGTGTTTCAAAACTCTCATAATAGATGCGTGAGTGATATCCAAGCCATGATCCTGACCATGACTTACCTATATCACTTGCAGTTTCAATTAATGCATCGACCCCTGTTGATTCATACCCTATATGTGAATCAAGTGATTGTGCTATTTTGAACAAGTCTGCCGATGCCAAGTTATCCTCCTTCTTCTTTGCCTAACTTATTAGTATTAGGCACATTCGCCCGGTTACCCTCCAGTATTGAGCGAAGAATCAGGCAAACTTGCCTGATAA
>JALSJY010000124.1 GCA_026989045.1 Hyphomicrobiales bacterium
GAGCCAAGCTGTAATTGTGCCAATGAATGCCGTTAATACTGCCATGCCAATCAACAAGATAATTGTTGTTTGAGAGGCATGAGGAATAACGTTTTTTATAATATGAGTGAATGAATCAAAATCACCACTAAATGCTATAATAATAAGCGTGATTATTGGCATGACAACAGCCAAGGATATACCAAAACTGGCTATTGTCATGCCGTTAAATCTTGCTCGGGTTTTTATCAATTATCAAACCCAACCTCATCTACTAAGCGTGAAGCTAAAGCGCTGTTTTTTGCTATTATTTCAAGCGCTAAATCATCTGGTTTAAATTCACCAAAAGAAGCAACAATCGTTGATGTTTTTACCCCCGGCTTAACTGGATATTCAAATACTTTCTCAGCGTAAATTTCTTGTGCTTTTTCACTTGCTAAAAACTCCATAAACTCAAGCGCCGCTGCAGGGTTTGGTGCATATTTTGCCATAGCCATACCAGAAAGATTTACATGAGTGCCACGCCCCTCACTATTTGGGAATAATATTTTAACCGACGCTTCCCAATCCTTTTGCTCTGGATTTTCTTCATTAGTGCGCATCAAACCAGCATAATAAGTATTACCCAAAGAAATATCACACTCGCCTGAATAGATAGACTTTATCTGAGCACGATCATTTCCCGTCGGCTTTCTAGCTAAATTAGCTTTAACGCCTTTTAGCCATTGTTTGGTTTTCTCTTCACCATTATGAGCAATAAGCGAAGCAAAAAGCGCAATATTATAAGCATTTTGTCCAGAGCGAGTACAAATGCGACCTTTCCATTTGGGCTCAGCTAGCTCTTCATAGGTAATTGAATTTTGCTCAACCCGCTCACGAGAAGCAAAAACAACTCTAGCGCGAGTTGTTAGGCCAAACCAATTCCCATCACTATCACGATATTGCAAAGGAATATTTGCATCGATTAGCTTACTATTTACACTTTGCGTAACACCTGCATTTTTCAATTCCACTAAACGTGAAATATCAACACTTAAAATTACATCAGCAGGGGAGTTTCTTCCCTCAGCCTTAACTCTTTCAAGCAGACCCTTGCTTAAATATAGTGCCTTTACTTTTATTCCCGTTTCATTGGTAAACTCTTCAAGCAAAGGAGCAATAAGCTCAGCTTGGCGGTATGAATAGATATTTAGTTTTTCTGTAGCAAAGGACGGCGAAATAGCAGTTGAAACTCCAATCGCACTTAAAGCCATTATAAAGGTAGTTTTTATATTATAAAATTTTTTCATTTTCTTTCCTAACTCATGAGGTTCAAAGTCTCAGGTAGCAAGTATGTTTTATGGCAGAAATTTTTACTGTCAAGAATTATGTAAAAACAATAGCTTAGATGCAGTGAGGTCAGTTTAGAACTATTCAAAATCAATTTTAAATAATGAAGAAAAAACAAACATTTAGAAAATTTACGCTATTGGCTTTAGCAAAATTATTTTATATTTGACTCAGAAACTAACGATGCAGGAATTTGCAAAGAAAAAGTTGTGCCATCGCTAATATTTGGCTCAATATTTAAAGTGCAGGTGTTTATTGCAAGTAATGAACGCGTTAAAGACAGACCAACGCTAGAAATAACTGGTGATTTTATTGCTCCAGAAGCATTTTTTTCATCACGAAAAACTACAAAATTATTCAAATCATCTTCGCTATTCACACCAGAATCACGAATATGAATATTGATTGCTCCGTTATTTTGACGTTGAGCAGAAATCACAACCTGCTCACCCCTTGGTGTTTGCTCAATTGCAGAAGCAATTAAATTTAGAATAGCTTGTTCTAAAGAGGCCTCATCGGCTTTTATTCTACCCAATTTACTCGAAATAGCACTGCGAATTAAAACCTGCTCATCACTCGCCATCGACCTAGTTCTAAAAAGGCACTTTTCAAGCAATAAAGTTAGATCAAAATCTTGTTGAATTGGTTGATATTGGGCATCACTAAGTTTGGTAATTGTTTCTAAATCATCAATCACACTCAGCAATTCATAGCCAGCAACTTTTATATCTTTTGCATATTCCTCATATCGCTCATTATTAGAAACATTAAAAGTGGGAGCGCTTATAAGCTCTGAAAAACCAATTATTGTATTTAAGGGGCGACGCATAGAGCGGCTTAAATTTTCTAATATTTCTGGCTCAACACCAGAAAAATCTTTTTTATGCATTTTGGCGCTAATTTTCACTTCTTTAATTATACCAAAATAAGAACTGATAATTCCTGCACGCCCCTCAGCAAAAAGAAGTATTTCAATATTTTCATCGATTGTTTTTAATAATACAACTGGCTGTTCACTTTGAGCAGACTTAGCGTCACGCTCTAAGAAAAAGCGTAATTCCACTATATTATCTGGTTGAATTATTTCACTTAAAGGCCGACCCATTAGCTCGCTAGTTTGGCAGTTTAGCATTTGGGCTGATTTTTCATCAACACTAGTAATTACGGCAGATCGATTGGTAATAAAAAATCCGCTTTCTTTAACTCTAGCATAACTAGACACAAAATCTCGCACCGCAAGTTTTGTTGCTTCAATATTGCTTACATTTGCAATATTTTCCTCTTGCCTATTTGCACTAAGCAAAAAAGAAGATTTTCCCTGCCAAGTAATTACCTGCAAGCGAGCATTCACCCTAACATGCATACCATTTTGCTTTACTAAATGAGTAATGGGGCCAACGGAGGCTTCTTCTTGAGTTGATTTTGATGATGGAAATAATGAAGCAAGCCCAGCTTCTCTTAAAGATGCTAAATCATCATATCCTGTAAGTTTCATTATTTCTCTATTAGCAAATAATATTTGCTGATCACGAAAAATAACCAAACCAAGAGGTAAGCGATTAAGAATCAACGTCTCTTGCGGAATATTTACTAATGAACTTGCTGAAGGGCTTTTTTGCTCCCTTGCTATAAAAGGCGCCTTTGGAGTTATCGATGTTATATTTTGTCTCTCAGCTTTATTTGCAAACTTTTCCTCTTTTTTGGCTTCAACATCCGATTGTTGTTTATCTTTTGCTGTTTTTTTCAATAATATTCTTGAGAGCTCTTCAAAATTATAATTACTAGTTTTTTCATTCTTCGTGATAATTCCTGCAATTGACTGCCCCGCGCCCTCTTGTTCTACATTATCCTGCTCTAACATTTCTGAATGTTTAGAAACTAAACTATCTTGCTCATAACTTTCATCAAAGGCTTTTTCAAATCCCCTGCCAGTTACCTGCCATAAAATATTTTCCTCTTGCGTTTCTTTTTGTAGTTTTTCTTGTATCTCTTTTTTTGCTAGCTCTATTTCAGCTTCTCTCTCTTTAATAACTAAAGACGTCAGATCACGTAGTTTAGCAGGTTTTAACGCAGAGTCTGACTTATCCTTTGTTATTTTACTTTGCTTCTTGCGCTTGGGATTAAGCAATAAAATAAGACTAAAGGCTTTTTTACCAACATTAAATTCTAAAATGTCACTTCCATTTGGTCTAATCTTACTTATTTCATTATGCTTAAACTGCTTCAACTCATATTCAGAACCAGCTATTGGCTTTTTCTTATTATCAAACACAATAAAGCCAATATCAGGAGCAAACAGATGTCTAATAACATCTTGTGACATTGCATATTTCTTTATCAATTGCTTCTTTATTTTATCAACGCCGATGATAAGCAAAGCTTTTTCATTATCATTTAAATCAAGCGGTTTGCAACTGCATGTTAAAAATACCTGATTATCTTTACTGCCAAATCGTAATCTTGCAAGGCTAGCGCGACCAACTGGCACGAGTTTTAAAATATGACTAAGCTGAGTTTTTAATGAATGTGTAAGCGGAGCAAGCTCAACATTATTATCCTTTTGCTTGGCATTTAACAAATGGGCAGCTGGATTACACCATAAGAGCTTTGCTCCATTTTCTGAATATAGCCATACTGGTCGGCTATCGCTAAAAAAGCTAATAGCCTGTTTTGCCGCACTGGTTTTTATCCAATCATTATTCATTTTATTTCATTATACTTATTTTATTGTGCCAATATGAAACACAATTTATAAAAACTTTATGTTTCATTAAGTTATAGTGTTACACGCACACGGTCTAGATGAAGCATAGTGGATTTTAATACAAATGAAGTTATAGTTAATGGGTGAAGTTAACTAATTTAACTTTATTAAAATGCAAAGTTTTTCAAATTAAAGCATAAAAATTTTTAATAAAGCAAAGTTTTTTAACAAAGAAAGAAATCAACTCTTGTCACATTGATAAACTAGCCTTATGTTCCGCCCGACTTAATAAGTCTTTGTGCCGCCTTAGCTCAGTTGGTTAGAGCGCTAGAATGTGGATCTAGAGGTCCCCCGTTCAATTCGGGGAGGCGGTACCATTCAAACCAAACAAAATGCTATATTAAGCATTCTAAATCCCACCCTTGCCGCTTGCCCATTCATCAACAGAAGTGCCAACAAGTCCACTAACGTTATCAACTTTAGTTCGTGTCACTTCTTTTTCTAAACCAAGTTTTATTTCATCAAGCAATTCCATACCCTGATAAACCAACGCCGAATATAGCTGAATAGCGTTTGCCCCTGCATTCATTTTTGCAATTGCGCTTTTTGCTGAGTGAATTCCACCAACTCCGATTATTGGCATTTCAGAGCCAATTCTTTGTCGCATCTGCGCCAAACGCATAGTTGAGAGGTTAAATAATGGCTTGCCTGAAAGGCCACCCATTTCAGAGCTATTTTCTTCTGCCTCAATCATATTGCGTGAAATTGTGGTGTTTGAAATTATCAAACCATCAAGATCGCTTTGCAACACAAGTTTTGCAATTTCATCAAGCTCTTTTTCGTCTAAATCAGGAGCTACTTTTAAAAAAACTGGTACAAATATTTTTGCCCTTGTCCTCTCAGCTAACACCTCGTTAAGCAAGCGTTTTAATGCTTCATAAGATTGCAGGTCTCGCAAACCCTTGGTGTTGGGAGAAGATATATTTATCGTTAGATAATCAGCAACATCTGCAAAACGCTTCACCCCTTTTACATAATCAGCAACAAAATCCTCGCTATCTTTATTAGCGCCAATATTTACTCCAACAATATTACTATTAGAATGATTTTTTGCCTGTTTTTTTAATCTTTGATAAGCCGCCTCATGCCCCTCATTATTAAACCCCATACGATTGATAATGGCTTGAGATTGAGTAAGGCGAAACAAGCGCGGTTTTTCATTGCCCTCTTGAGAGTATGGCGTGATAGTTCCTACCTCACAAAAGCCAAAACCAATCTGCCCTAATGCTGCGCTAACTTGCGCATTTTTATCAAATCCTGCTGCCATACCAATTGGATTTCTAAGCTCCAGCCCACAAATATTGGTTTTTAATTTTTCACTATCAACGCTGGTTTGCACAGGAGTCACTCCCATTCTCAACGCTGCTATTGTTGTTTGATGCGCAATTTCAGGATCCATTTTTAATAAGCTATCACGCGTCATGCTCTTCACTTTATCAGAGCGCAAAAAAGAGCCAAGCGACTTACCAAGCACAGAGCCAATCGAGACTCCAATTGAAGGAGGTTTCATTTTAGCCAACCCAAATCTGTTTCACCATTATCGTCAACTTCTAAAACTCTAAAAAACTCAACCATATTCATTTTCAACTTATCATAAAAATGAGGGAATAATGCCCCACCACGAGAGACTTCCCACTTAAGATTTTCAGCAATATTTTTGGTATTAACTGCAAAAATAACAAGCTCGCCATGCCCCTTAAAATGCAGGCTTAATGTTTGGGCTAACTGCTCTTTAGTTGAAAAATGTATATAGCCATCATTTATATCAATTGGCATGCCTTCAAGAATGCCTAATTGCAAAGACTTTTGCCAAATTTCTACAGTAGTAATTTTATAAATATATTCTGCTTGATTTTCATTCATAAACTATCATTATTCAATCATTATAAAGTTAGCAAGCTATCCTTTTACCCCCCTTTACAAAAGCTATCAAAATCAGGCATAATAGGATTATTTACTGCTTTTGGGATAAATTTCCTAAATGCAATATCCTTTTTAACTCTTATCTAACAAGATAACAAAAGACAAAAACATGCTTGATCACAATTCTATATGGCAGGCTATTGATATGTTGGCAGAACGCCATAAGCTATCAACTTCGGCCTTAGCTCGCCTTGCAGGACTTGATTCAACAGCTTTTAACAAATCCAAACGCCTAAGCAAAGATGGCCGTGAACGCTGGCCTTCAACTGAAAGCATTGCGAAGGCACTTGCTGCTACAAATGAGGACTTTGATAGTTTTTGGGCAAGTAGCGGCTCTTATTCTCAATCACCTCCTAATACTTCTGTTGCAACAGTTCCATTGCTAGGCTTTGCACAGGCGGGCGCAGGTGGATTTTTTGATAGTGGTGGCTTTCCTGTTGGTCAGGGTTGGGACGAAATAAAAATACCAGGCCATAGTGATGAAAGCACTTATGCCTTAGAGGTATCTGGTGATAGCATGATGCCACTTTATCGAAATGGTGATATTATAATTATTTCGCCTATTGAGCAATTACGCCGAGGAGATCGTGTAGTGGCTCGCACAAATGATGGAGAGGTAATGGCTAAAATATTACATCGTCAAAGTGAAAAACAAGTAGAGCTTCACTCACTAAACCCAGAGCATGATCCACGCATCATAAAAAGCAAAGACCTAGATTGGATAGCGCGGATACTTTGGGCAAGCCAATAGATTTAATTCAGCTCATATTTAATTACCCCTATGAGGATAATTTACCATTCAGCGCATCATCAATTAACTGACATGTTTCACTCACCCCAAAAAGTGCAATAAATGAGCCAAATCTTGGCCCTTGGTCCTGCCCAAGCAGCACCTGATAAAGCGCTTTAAACCAATCACGCAACGGATCAAAGCCGGCCTCTTTTCCAATAGCAAAAACTAAACTTTGAATTTCTTGGCCATCAGAGTTTTTTTCAAGTTTTTTCAAACCGTCTCTTAGAGCAATTAACGCATTTCTTTCTTTTTCATCAGGGGCGCGGAATTTTTTTGTGGGCTTAATAAAATCGTCAAAATAAGCAATTGCATAACCTACAAGATTATTAAGTTCGGGGTGAGTTTTTGGCGAGGCATCTGGTGCATACCGAGAAATAAAACCCCAAAGCACTTGCTCATCATGCGCATTAGCTGCTGAAACCAAATTCAATAAAAGCGCAAAACTAATCGGCATATCAATAATTTTTGGCGCACCTGAATGAATATAAAAAACTGGGTTAGTCAAGCGTTCTTTTGTTGTTTGACGGTGATAGGCCGATGCAAAGCTATAATATTCATCAACTGCTTTTGGAATAACATCAAAATGCAAGCGTTTCGCAGCCTTTGGCTTTTGATACATAAACAAAGCAATACTTTCAGGCGGAGCATATTTAAGCCATTCTTCAACCGAAATACCATTGCCTTTGGTTTTTGAAATTTTCTGCCCCTGATCGTCCAAAAATAACTCAAAATTAAAACCCTCAGGTGGCTTGCTGCCAAGTGCCGCAACGATACGTGAAGAAAGCTTAACGCTCTCAATCAAATCTTTGCCTGCCATTTCATAATCCACCCCAAGCGCATACCAGCGCAAAGCCCAATCGGCCTTCCATTGGCATTTTACTGCCCCACCTGTAACGCTTGTTTCAATTTCTTCCTTTGTTTGTGGGTCAATATAAGTGATTGTGCCTTTTTCTACATTTCTCGCAATCATTGGCACTTGCAACACCATATTTGTGCGCGGGCAAATTGGTAAGAATGGCGAATATGTAGCGCGGCGCTCTTCTCCCAAAGTTGGCAAAATAATATCCATTATTTTGTCATAAACCTCAAGCATGCGCAAAAGAGCTTTATCAAAACTACCAGATGTATATTGCTCTGTTGAAGAGATAAATTCATAATTAAAGCCAAACATATCTAAAAAATTCATCAGGCGATGATTATTGTGATCTGCAAAACTTTTATATTTTTTATCACCTTTATTTTCACCTGCAAACGGATCAGGCACACGAGATAATGGCTTCCCAAGGTGCTGTTTAAGCATATCTTGCTTTGGTAAATTAGGTGGGATTTTCCTCATGCCGTCCATATCATCAGAAAAACAAATCATTTGAGTTTCAATTTTATCTTCAGTTAACAAACGAAAAGCAGTGCGCACCATTTCAGTGCGTGCGACCTCGCCAAAAGTGCCAATATGAGGCAGGCCAGACGGGCCATACCCTGTTTGAAAAATCACTTTGCTCTGATTAGTTCTTTGAACTCGTTTGACTAATCTTCGCGCCTCTTCAAGCGGCCATGCTTTTGCGTCTTGGGCTGCATCAAAAAAATCAGAGTCAAGGGGAGGTAAATTAGAATTTGGCACAATATATTTCCAGTTGTTAGTAATAAATCCTTTAATCATGCCCAAGCGAAGCAATCAACAAGTAAAAGCGAAGCAAAATTTATTATTGCTTTTGCTTGTTTTATCCATCTCAATAACTAGCTATAAATATAACCTAAACACAAAAGGACAAATTAATGAGCATATCCTCACAAGACGCACTAGTATATTTAATGGTAGTTACGGCTGCCGCAGATAGAGATATAACCTCGATTGAACTTGATAGAATTGGCTCGCTTACAGATAGATTACCAATTTTTGTCAATTATGATCGCGACATGTTGGCTCAAGCGGCATCAAATTGCGTGGACTTAATGGGACAGGTTGATGATTTAAACAAAATCCTAGATATTGCCCTAGCAGTTTTACCTGCAAGATTACACGACACCGCCTATGCTCTTGCTGTTGAAATTGCCGCGGTTGATTTAGAATTGTTGCAAGAAGAGCTGCGTTGGTTAGAAATGATGCGCGATAGATTAAATCTTGATAGATTAACAACTGCAGCGATAGAAGTTAGTGCAAGAGCGCGGCTCAGAAAAGCATAAAGAGCAAGGCGCAGGAAGATATAAGAAGTGCAAGGCTCAAAAAGGGGCAAGGTCGCAGCTAATAAAAGCTAACAGGAAACCATCTTAAATATATTTCATCAAAACGGCCATTTTTTTTCAACCTAGCTAAAGCATAATTAACTCCATCTCTTGGTGCAGATTTGCCAGCAGGGAAAGCCATTGCTAAACCTTGCCCAAAATATTGTGAATTAAAGTATGCTTCACCAGCAAAGGCACAGCAGTCAAGGTTTTTGGCTAGCCAGAATGAGGCTCTTAAACCATCACCAAAATAAGTGCTAACCTGTCCATTTTTCATTGCCTCAAGCGCCTCAATTTCATTTTCAAACTCTTTAACTTTTGCACTTGGCAAATAATGAGATATAAATTTAGCGTGTGAAGAATTTTTTCTAACCGAAATCACTTGATTTTTAGCGTCTGAAGCCCGTGCATTTATCGGCCGCGCAAATCTGGCTGGGAACATTAAATAAATATCTGAAAAGTCAAATTGTTTGGCATTTTCTTCATTTATTTCTAGCCCTGCAATTGCTGCATCTCCCTGATTTGAAATCAAAGCATCAGCAATTTGCTCAAACGGCCAAACCTGCACCGTGCAGGAAATATCAATCTCATCACAAATTGCTTCAACCAAATCAATATGAAAACCCTTTAACTGCCCAGTTTCATCTTGAAAATTAAACGGGATATAATCATTAGAGGTTAAAAACCTAATAGCAGGCAATAATGAAGGATCAGGCACATCAACTCTAGCAGAAGGGTCACTATGATATGGAATATTTTGTGCTAATGCCCCAGCCAACATTACACTGCTAACACCCATGAATAATAAGATTGCAATCAATATTTGGCGCAATTTTATAGTCCTTTAGTTTTAATTTGATTTTTTAAGCAATATATTACACTGACTATCTTGCAGGCAATCATTCAATTTGCAAAGATATTTTTTTAGTTTTCTGGTGAGTATTAAAATTGCAAAGCTTGAGTGAAGAAAAAACAATCCAGCAGCTAGTTAGTTATGTGATTGCACCACATTGTAAAAACATCAAACATGCCGATAAAATCATTCAAGTTGCATCAGACAAAAATATTGATCTATTTAAATATCTGGCAATTAAATATAATCTATCTTTAGTGCTTATTTTTAAGCGTGCTGCAAAATATTGTAATCTTGCTTTTAGTGAAATTATTCCAAGAAATTTAAAAATAGATTTAGAAATAGATCAACTCAAACAATTAAAATCTATAAAAAGCTTTGGTGCCAATGTGTTAGGTAAGCAGGTGATATTCACCTCCCCTAGTGCAATTGATATGCTTAAACTAAAGCAACAAATTGCGCTAAAGTCTCCGACATATATCTGTATTGTACCACCAAATGCTTTGCTCGAAGCGTTGATTGAGAGTTTTAGTAATGAGATGAGTGATGAAGCCAGACAGCGTTTGGCACGTCGCTGGCCTTATGCCAGCGCTCACCTTGATTTAAGCTATCCATCACGCATTATATTTTTGTTGGTTGTATTTTCTTTAATTAGCATTATCACTTTTACCCCATTATCAATGACCATTTATCTATTGCCTTTACTTAGCATATTATTTTTAATCCCAGCGTGGTTTCGAATTTCAGCAATATTTATGCCACTCTATGAGCCAAAAAACCAAAAAATGCTTTGTGATGATGAATTACCAATCTATTCGGTGCTAATTCCCCTAAGAGATGAGGCGCAAATGATTCCACAACTAGCAAAAGCTATGCGAGCACTAGATTATCCTAGTTATAAGTTAGACATTAAATTTATTGTTGAATCTACTAGTCCAAAAACCATTCAAGCAGTAAGGGAAATTCTTGACGACACTCGCTTTGAGTTAATCATTGTTCCAAAATCTCCTCCTCACACCAAACCAAAAGCTCTAGACTTTGCTCTTCCTTTGGTGCGCGGCAAACATTTAGTTATTTATGATGCAGAGGATATTCCTGAGCAAGATCAATTGCGCAAAAGTGCTAGCTTTTTTGCTAGTAATTTATCTGTTGATTGCATCCAAGCCGAATTAGTTATTGATAATGATGATGAAAGTTGGCTAACCGCACTTTTTTGCGCCGAATATTCTGGCCTATTTGGCATTATGTTGCCAGCTCTTTCGCGTTGGAAATTTCCAATGCCCTTAGGAGGCACATCAAATCATTTTCGCACCAGCTCACTACTTGAAGTAGGAGGCTGGGACGCATTTAATGTAACAGAAGATGCTGATTTGGGCTTGCGCTTTTCTCGATTACGCTACTCCACTGGCATTTTACACTCAAAAACTTATGAAGAAGCCCCCATAACACTGAAGCCATGGATACGCCAACGCACCAGATGGATGAAAGGCTGGATGCAAACTTTCATTGTGCATAATCGCCACGTCAGTCATTTTTTAGCTGATGCTGGTTGGAAAAAATTTTTAGCATTCCAAATTTATGTTGGCTCACTCATAATTAGCGCTCCCTTACACACAATATTTTTAATTATATTGACTTATCGTTTTACTGAGGCTGACAATTTAGGGTTACAAAATATTGAAGGCTGGTTATTTGTGCATTTATTTTTTCTGCTGGCTGGTTATTCTGCAACTATTCTTCATTCTATAGTTGGTCTTATACGTCTCAAAAAATATAAACATTTATGGCTTATACCAACCCTACCTATCTATTGGGCATTAAGCGGTATAGCGTCAATTTTTGCAGCTTACGAGCTGATGGTAAAACCTTATTTTTGGGCAAAAACTAGCCATGGCATTACCAAAAGAAATTGATAAAAATAATTATTTCCATGTATCAAGAATGGTGTCAATTTTATAGGTAAATTGCTTTAGTTTCTTTTCGTCAATATTTTCACTATTATAAATAGTTAAAAATTCTAATTTTGCATTTTTTGCGCAAGTCGATAACAAGCTATATTTAATAAGCTTTTTTATAGGTCGGCGCATTATTAACCAATCAACCCACCATGGCGTGCCGAGCGAAGTTACAACCAAGACCTTTTTTAATTTATCAAGATTTGGCTTTATTGGACCAAAATCATGTCCATGTTTATAAGCAACTCCAGGAACCCAAACCCTATCTATCCAGCCCTTTAAGATAGCAGGAAACCCAAACCACCATGTAGGGAAAACTAAAATCAACCCCTCTGCTTCACTTAAGCGTTTAGCATATGGGGCAAGTTCACCAACATCATAAACGTCTTCATAATAATTTCTACGCTCTTTTTTACAAAGCACAGGGTCAAATTTCTGAACATAAAGGTCTTCAATCTCAACCTGATGCCCTAAACCAACAAGTCGTGAAGAAATACGCGAGCTAAATTCTTTACTAAGACTTTTAGCTAACGGGTGAGCAACAATAATTAAACATTTCATGAATATAGCTTTTTGCAAATTTTACTTTGCGTCCGAAAGCAACCTATATTTTTTCTCATTAACAACTTATGAATCATTCCTCAAATATGAAAAATATTTATTATAAATCTGCATAATTATTCCAGATAAAATTTACAATCTCTATTAACTCGCTTAGCCATTACAACTATCACCAAGAGCAATAAAATAACCATCATATCAACATATTACCTATACAATTAGCTATCACGCATTAGTGATGTGAATATGCGCTTGACCTTCCATCTGCTGGATAGTTTAATAAATACTACTATTCTCCTATTTTTGATAAACAAGAGTTATAAAATGAATATCTCAACAATAGCTAACAAGAGCGGCCTGCCGCCAAAAACAATTCGTTATTATGAAGAAATTGGTCTTATTTCGCCCAATCGCAAACAAAATGGCTATCGTGATTATAGTGAAACTGATGGTATAAAATTACATTTTTTACAACGTGCTCGATCATTAAATTTTTCAATTGAGGATTGTCGCAAGCTACTCAGCCTTTACGAGGATAAAACCCGCGCAAGTGCTGATGTAAAACAGCTAGCTCAAGCTCATTTGAAAACCATTGAGCGTAAAATTTACGAGCTAAAAACAATGCAAGAAAGTTTGAATAAATTGGTTGCTTCTTGCCATGGTGACAACGACCCAGACTGCACAATATTAGACGGCTTATCTGGTGTTTTTAACTCAACAGATAAGAGCAAATAATAAATGAGCATAAAACAATTCTTTAAAGCCAAATTATTGCTTCTTGCGACCTTATTATCTATTGGCGCTCTTTTCTTAACGCCAATCAGTGTTAATGCACACAGTATTTCTATGACATTTTCAGAAAAAGAAATATCAAACACACTAACAAAAGATATAAATTTGCAAAGCCATTGCACTGAAAAACCGCTATGCACTTCTCTTTTGGCTTTACTAAACAGCACTCAAACAACAAAATCATTAAAGCCAATTCAGGTTGATTTTATTCCTCATTATTCACAATTAAATTTTGCCCCCCTTAAGTTTGACCCACCCCCTCCACGATATATTTCCTGATTTTTTTAAAATATAATTTTACTCTAATTTGGATATAAAAATGAAAATAAAAACTATAACTACAGGCATTATTATTACCTCAATCATTGCTGGTGTTGCTGTTGCACACGAGGGCGCAACTGGCATAGTCAAACAGCGTATGGACGCTATGTCTGTCATGGGCAAAAATATTAAACTTTTAGTGCCGATGATGCAGGGCAAATCTAACTATGATGCTCAAATTGTAAGAGATGCAGCGCTTGAAATCAAAAGCCATTCTGGCGAAACAATGACAAAATTATTTCCTAAAATGGACATGGAAATGGATATGACAAAAAATGTCTCAAAAGCAAAACCCGTGATTTGGCAGGATTGGGATAAGTTTAGTGATCTCTCAAACCAATTACTCATCTTAACAGATGGGCTTGCTCAGGCTGCAAATAATGGTCTTGCTGATAAAAGCGATGCTAACAATGATGCAGCAGGAAGTGCAAGCATGATGGGCGGCAGCTCTTCTATGATGGGAGGCGCGCCTAAGGCCGACCCCACCCTTGAAGAGCTTGCAAAAATGCCAGCCGATAGCGTCTTTAAGCTCGTCACAAATTCATGTGCCGCTTGTCACACACAATTTCGCACAGATTAGGTAAATTATGAGATTTATATTTTCAGCCACTCTTGCTGTTACAGCTATTGTAACAGCAGGACTTGGCGCAGTAATTTTTTGGCCGATAGGTCAAAAAGTCGAGGCAAACACATTAAAGGGTGATGTTAATAATGGAGCATATTTAGCCCGTGCTAGTGGTTGCATTTCTTGCCACACTGATTATGCAAATAATGGCACGCCATTAGCTGGGGGCATAAAATTTACCACTCCTTTTGGCAACCTTTATTCTCCAAATATTACCACCGATAAGAAATACGGCATCGGAAATTGGAGCATAGAAGATTTTGATATGGCTGTTAAACAGGGCATATCCCCAAAAGGAGAAGCATATTATCCTGCTTTTCCTTATGAGTTTTATTCCAATTTTAGCGATCAAGATATTGCTGATCTTTGGGCGGCTTTTCAAACAGTGCCAGCAAATTCTAACCCATCAAAAAGCCATGAAATGCCTTTTCCATTCAATCAAAGATGGGGATTAAAAATATGGCGTGCGGCATTTTTATCAGAGCCAAAAACCAAACCCATTGCCTCAAAAAGCGATGTCTGGAACAAAGGCCGCCTGTTAGTTGAAGGCGCAACCCATTGTGCCGCCTGCCACACCCCAAGAAATATAGCAGGGGCGCGCAAGTCAAATGCGTATGAATTTAAAGGAAATAATAAATTACCCGGAGGCGGCAAAGCCCCCGCAATAGACTTTGAAAGCCTGCAAAAAAACAACTGGACGATAGATAACCTAGCCTATGCCCTAGAAACAGGAATAACCCCAAACGGCGACAGTTTTGGAGATTCAATGGGCAAATTAGTCCTATACAACACCAGCTTCCTAACCCCCAAAGACCAACAAGCAATCGCCACTTACCTGCTAGAAAAACAGGAAACTGAATAAGTAATTTATTGCTCAATCTTTCTAATCTCTACTCCATTTGCAAAGAAGCAAAACCTAATCTCCTTCCCCCTTGCGGGGAGGGGCTAGGGGTGGGGGTTTAGAATATTGAAAATTATTGTCATAAAACATAACTCCAAAATGCTTAGTGGTAACTTTTGATTTTATTTTATAAGGTCAGTTTAATATTATTTCTAATAATTGATTCTTAAAACCCATGACCTTATTTAACAAGCGCACTTTACTAAAAGCCATTGGCAAACCAGCGCCAATCCCAACAGAGCATGAAACTGTGCTTAAGCATTGGGCGCAAAATATCAATAATAAAAAAATTAGAGAAATAAAAGAAACCAGTCTGCAAAGTGATTTCAAAACACATATTATTGAGAAAATACTTGGGTATTCAGGGGCTATTGGTTCAAGCGATTTACAAACTGTTTATGTTGAATATTCACTTGGCTCAGGGTCTGTTGATTTAGCCTTAGGCTATTTTGGACGAAAAGATGAGCGTGATAAAGTCATAGCCCCATTTGAATTAAAGGGCGCAAAGACGCATGACCTTGACGCTCCGATTGCAGGGCGAAAAGAAACACCAGTTGAGCAGGCTTGGCGCTATGGGCGGCATAATGCTGGCACAAAATGGGTTTTGGTTTCTAATATGGTAGAAATTAGGCTCTATTCTTATGCTCTTGGCGAGCTTGAATATGAGCAATTTTTCCTAAAAGACTTAATAGAGCCATTCGAATATGCACGTTTCATATTGCTACTAGCTGCCCAAAATCTACTCACAGGTAACACTCAAAATCTCCTTGATGAGAGTGAAAAAGCAGACAAAGAAATTGGCGATCAGCTTTACGCCGATTATAAAACCTTGCGACAAAACCTCATTGTGCAAATTCCGATAAGCAATAAACATATTGATGAAGTTGAAGCTGTTGGCGCTGCACAAAAAATTCTTGATAGAATATTATTTATCGCTTTTGCAGAAGATAAACAACTATTGCCTGCTCGCTCACTAGAAAAAGCCTTTGAACATTCCGATCCCTATAATCCACGCCCAATCTGGCAGAATTTTTTGGCGCTTTTTAGCGCAATCGACAAAGGAAGCAAGGCATTAGAAATCCCTAAATATAATGGTGGGCTTTTTACTTTTGATGGCTGGATAGACAAAATTATTTTGCCTGATGAAATTTGCGAAAATTTCAAAACCATTGGTGCTTATGACTTTGAAACTGAGGTTGGAGTTACAATTTTAGGGCGGATTTTTGAACAATCTGTTTCAGATTTAGAGCGATTGCTAGCACGTGCAAGGGGCGAGGAAGAGGAGAGCGAAAAACAAAGCGGCACAACTGGCAGACGCAAACGTGATGGCATTGTTTACACCCCTGATTACATCGCCCATTTCATTGTTGAAAAAACCCTTGGAGTTCATATTGAAGAATTATTCCAAAATGCAATGCAACAATATGGCAAGGGTGATGTTGATAATTATGAAAGCCTAAAATTTTCCAAAGGAGGAAAGCGAGGCGATAAAAAATGGAACGAGCGAGAATTAAAAGCATGGATAGATTATCGTTCTGCATTGCAGAGCTTACGTGTAGTTGACCCAGCTTGTGGCTCTGGAGTTTTTCTAATTGCTGCGTTTGATTTCCTCAAAAATGAGTATGACAAGGTCAACGCCAAGTTAGAGGAATTGCGTGGCGGAATAGCTGATCTTTTTGATCCCGATGCAGAAATACTCTCGCATAATCTTTATGGCGTAGATGTAAATGCAGAAAGTGTTGAAATAAGTAAACTCTCGCTTTGGCTTAAAACCGCAAAAAAAGGCAAAGAGCTAGCAAGCCTTGACCATACATTAAGAGTTGGAGATTCACTAATTGAAGATTCAAATTTTGCCTATTTAGAGCATGATTTTAATTGGCATAAGGCTTTTCCAGAAGTATTTGCCGCCGGCGGTTTTGATGTAGTTTTGGGCAACCCACCCTATGTTCGCCAAGAATTATTAAGCCCTCTAAAACCCTATCTACAAAAGCGCTTTGAGGTTTATCATGGGGTTGCTGATTTATATTCATATTTCTTTGAGCGTGGTTTACGCCTGCTAAAAAAAGGCGGGCGAATGGGTTATATTTCCTCTTCTACCTTTTTCAAAACAGGCTCAGGCAAACCGCTTCGCCAATATTTATTAAAAGAGGCATTGATTGAAACCATAGTGGATTTTGGTGATTTGCAGATTTTTGATGGCGTTACCACCTATCCAGCTATTTTGACTTTTGTTAAAGACAAACAAAATAAAAATCATAATTTGCACTTTTGGAAACTCAAGACTTTACCTAATGATAATTTTTCCAAAAGCTTTGATAAAAAAGCAGAACCATTCCCGCAAAACGCACTTGACGAAACAAGCTGGGAGCTAGAAAGCCCAAAACTAAGAGCGCTAAGAGAAAAAATCATTCAGGGCAAACCAACCTTGAAAGAGGTATATGGCTCGCCTTATCGCGGTGTTTTAACTGGACGCAATGAGGCATTTGTGATTGATCGCAAAACCCGTGATGCCTTAGTGGCGCAAGATGCAAAATCAGAGGAAATTATCAAGCCTTGGCTTGAGGGCAAAGACCTCAAGCGTTGGCGAGCCGAGCCACGTGATCTATGGCTTATTC
>JALSJY010000125.1 GCA_026989045.1 Hyphomicrobiales bacterium
AGGACTTTCAAGAAAGATTACGCGGGTATTTTCGCTAATTAAACCATCAATTTCTGCAGCAACACGAGGGTCAAAATATTTAGTTTTTACTCCAAACTTGCTTAAAATCTTGTCGCATAAATTGCGAGTCGGATCATAAACACTATCTGTCATTAAAATTTCATCACCCGCTTTTACGCAACTTAATATTGCCGTTGTGATCGCATTTAGACCAGAGGGGGCAAGCACCGTTCCATAGGCGTTTTCAAGCTCTGTAACAATTTCTTCTACTGTTCGAGTGCTAGGGTTTCCTGTGCGTCCATATGCAAAAACCTGCTCGTGATTATCTAGCTTTTTAAGGTTGTCAAATAATATAGTTGAGCCACGTGTGACAGGAGTGTTGACCAATCCGTGTTGCTCCTTTGGCCGCCTTCCTGCATGCGAAAGGCGAGTTTGCATAGTATAACTGGGTATATTGGTAGTTTTTTTCATACTGATTTTCCTCATAAAATAGTAAAAAAGGCAAAATTTATTAAAATAACCAAAAAACAGGTCTTGACCTCGGGGTCAATTGTGGAGTTGATAGCGTTTACACCATTTTCACTTTTAGAAATAGGTGTTGAGTTTGTGTTTGCAAAAATTGCAAACACTAAGGGAAATAACAGGGTTAGGAAATAATATGAATAAAAAAATCGTAGCAGTAGCTCTTTCAGCTGCAATGGGTCTTATGGCAACAACAGCTATGGCTGGCACGCTTGAAGACGTAGTAGCTAAAGGCTTTGTACAATGTGGCGTTACAACTGGCGTTGCTGGTTTTGCTCTTCCAGATGCAGACAATAACTGGGCTGGTCTAGATGTTGACTATTGTAAAGCTCTTGCTTCAGCAATTTTTAACGATGCAGATGCAGTTCGCTACACACCACTAAATTCATCAGAGCGTTTTGCAGCTATGTCTTCAGGCGAAGTTGACGTTCTTTCACGTGTTACTACATGGACAATGAGCCGCGACACACAACTTGGTATGAACTTTACTGGTGTAATGTTTTATGATGGACAAGGTTTCATGGTTCGTAAAGATTCAGGAATTACTTCTCCTTCAGAACTCTCAGGCGCAGCTGTTTGTATTCAAACTGGTACAACAACAGAGCTAAACGCAGCTGATTATTTCGCAGCAAACAATCTAGAGTATAATCCAGTTGTTTTTGTTGATCGTGATGAAGTTGTTAAAGCTTATCAAGATGGTCGTTGTGACGTTTACACAACAGACGCTTCTGGTCTTGCAGCTAACCGTTCAGGTTTTGCTGATCCATCAGCTCACGTAATTCTTGATGAAATCATTTCTAAAGAGCCTCTAGCTCCAGTTGTTCGTCAAGGTGACGACACTTGGTTTAACATTGCTCGTTGGACATATTTTGCTCTTGTAAATGCTGAAGAGCTTGGTGTTACATCTGCAAATGTTGACGAAATGCTTGGTTCAGACAATCCTTCAATTAAGCGTCTTCTTGGCGTTGAAGGTGACTTTGGTGCATCACTTGGTCTTTCAAAAGACTGGGCTTACCAAATTGTTAAAAATGTTGGTAACTATGGTGAAATTTTTGAGCGTAATGTTGGTGTAAATACACCACTTGCTCTAGAGCGCGGTGTAAACGCACTTTGGACAAATGGTGGCCTACAATATGCTCCACCAATTCGCTAAATTTAAATAGCTATATATCTCGGCGCTTCTATTTGAAGCGCCGAGTTTTTTTGCATGAATTCTGTTAGGCAATTGCATAATTTACTATGCTACTGGAAGAACTGAGGGGGGTTCCATGGCTGACCAAAAAGGTCCACATAATACAGCGCCAAAACCATCATTTTTCAATGATCCAAAGATTAGGTCGATAATCTATCAGCTCATCGTTATGGGTCTAGTAATTTGGTTTGTTGTAGTTGTTGCCACAAATACTGCTGCTAATCTTGCAGCCCAAAATAAATCAACTGGTTTTGATTTCTTTTTTCAGCCTGCAAGTTTTGATATAAATTTCACACTCATACCTTTTGATCGCACTTCTTATTATTGGGAAGCCTTTATCGTTGGTATGCTAAATACATTGCTAGTTTCGGTAATTGGCGTAATTTTTGCTACAGTCTTAGGTTTTATTTTAGGTATTGCACGCCTATCCAATAACTGGATTATTGCTAAATTAGCAATGATCTATGTAGAAATTATTCGCAATGTCCCATTACTATTGCAATTATTCTTCTGGTATACTGTTGTTCTTAAAGCTATGCCTAATGTTAGAAATAGCCTTGAATGGTTTGGCGGCTTTGTGCTTAATAACCGTGGCTTTTCTTTTCCAAAGCCTATGCCAGATGAAGCATTTAACTTAGTTTTCATTGCATTTTTTATTGCAATAGTCGCAGCCTTTTCTCTCAAATATTGGGCCAGAAAACGCCTTGAAAATACAGGGCAGAGATTCCCAGTATTCTGGTCCTCAATTGGTTTAATTGTTGCCCTGCCAGCCCTTGTCTGGTTGCTATCTGGCGCTAATCTTGCATTTGAAGTTCCAGAACTTAAGGGCTTTAATTATAAGGGTGGCTTAACAGTTCCATCAGAATTTTTAGCACTTTTATTTGGTCTTATTATTTATACTGCCGCCTTTATTGCTGAGATAGTTCGCTCAGGTATTGTGTCAGTAGATAAGGGGCAAACAGAAGCTGCACAATCGCTTGGCCTAAAAGATGGTGACAGGTT
>JALSJY010000126.1 GCA_026989045.1 Hyphomicrobiales bacterium
ATAAACTCAATCGTGCCTGCGCTTATCGCTGGCAATGTAATCATTCTTAAACACGCTAGCCAAACACTAAAAGTTGGCGAGCGTTTGCTGCAAGCTTTTATTTCTGCTGGTGTGCCAAAACATGTGTTTCAATTACTGGTGCTTTCGCACGAAACTACTTCTTCTCTTATAGGTGCTAATAATTTTGATTTTATCAATTTTACTGGCTCGGTTGGTGGTGGCAAGGCGATTGAAAAAGCAGCTAGCGGCACGTTCACTCCCATTGGGCTTGAGCTTGGTGGCAAAGACCCTGCTTATGTAATGGAAGATGCTGATCTTGATGCAGCAGTTGAAACGCTGATTGATGGGGCGATGTTTAATTCGGGTCAAAGCTGTTGCGGCATTGAACGGATTTATGTTTGCGAAGCGCTGTTTGATGAATTTGTCAAAAAGGCCGTTGAAATAGTTTCAAATTATAAATTGGGTAATCCTTTGGATAAAGAAACAACACTTGGCCCTTTAGCGCATGAGAGATTTGGTGGGGAGATTAGGGCGCAAATTGATGAGGCTATTGCGATGGGAGCAACGCCGTTAATAGATAAAAACCTGTTCCCACAAGATGATGGAGGGGCATATCTTGCGCCGCAAATTCTGATAGATGTCAATCATGATATGCGCATTATGAAGGACGAAACTTTTGGTCCTGCGGTTGGCATTATGAAAGTTGAAGGCGATGAGCAGGCAATCGCTTTGATGAATGATAGTGAGTTTGGGCTAACCGCTTCGCTTTGGACGAATGATATTGAGCGAGCGAGGGCGATTGGTGATAGAATAGAAACTGGCACTGTGTTTATGAATAGAGCCGATTATGTTGATCCTGCACTTTGTTGGACTGGCTGTAAAAACACAGGGCGTGGTGGAGCTATGTCAGAAATTGGTTATCATAATCTCACCCGTCCAAAATCATATCATCTAAAAAAACACCAACACTAAACAGGACTATAATCATGGAATTAGTTGCTAATTGGAATTATCCAACCCCAATTCGTTTTGGCGCAGGGCGCATTAGTGAGCTTGTTGAGGCGATTAAAATTACTGGCATGAAACGCCCATTATTTGTTACTGACAAGGGTTTGGCAAATTTGCCTATCACTAAAAATGCGCTTAAATTGATGGAGCAGGGGGGATTTGAGCCTGCAATATTCTTTGATGTTGATGTTAATCCTAGTGATATAAATCTATCTACTGGAGTGGATATATATAATTTGGGTAAGCATGATGGAGTAATAGCTTTTGGTGGCGGCTCAGCGCTTGATCTTGGCAAGTTAATTGCTTTCCAAGCAGGACAAAATCGCCCAATTTGGGATTTTGAGGATATTGGTGATTATTGGACAAGAGCAGATGAAAAAGCCATAGCACCAATTATTGCTATTCCTACAACCGCAGGCACTGGCTCAGAAGTTGGGCGCGCAGGGGTGCTTACCAATAGTCAAACCCACGTAAAAAAGATAATTTTTCACCCAAAAATAATGCCACAGATTGTAATATGTGACCCTGAATTAAGCGTTGGAATGCCACAAGCTATTACTGTTGGCACAGGTATGGACGCATTTATTCACTCGCTAGAGGCATATTCATCGCCTTTTTATCACCCGATGAGCCAAGGAATTGCACTTGAGGGCATGCGTCTTGTAAAAGAAAATTTAGGAAAAGTTTTTGTAAATCCGAATGATATAAAAGCTCGATCGCACATGATGGCGGCTGCTGCAATGGGTGCAACTGCCTTCCAAAAAGGACTAGGAGCAATGCACGCCCTATCACACTCTGTTGGGGCGGTTTATAATACTCCCCACGGCATGACAAATGCTATTGTAATGCCTTATGTGTTAAAATTTAATCGCCCAGCGATTGAAGGGCGAGTTAAAAATCTAGCAGCTTATCTTGGTATTAAAGGCGGGTTTGATGGATTTTATGATTTTCTTATACAAATTCGAGAAGATTTTAATGTGCCACAAAAGCTAAGTGGACTTGGGGTTGATAATAAGCGGATTGATGAATTAGCAACAATGGCAGTGCAAGACCCCAGCGCTGGCGGCAATCCTGTAGAGTTGACTCTTGAAGCTGCAAAAGCGCTATTTGAGGAATCTATATAATTCCTCAAACGGCTAGTTTGTTTAGTCACCCATTTTCAGCGCTTTGATAAACGCCTCTTGCGGGATTTCTACCTTGCCAAATTGGCGCATTTTTTTCTTGCCTGCTTTTTGCTTGTCGAGCAATTTTCTTTTGCGAGAAACATCACCGCCATAACATTTTGCTGTCACGTCTTTACGCAATGCCGAAATAGTTTCACGCGCAATTACCTTGCCGCCAATCGCTGCTTGAATTGGAATTTTGAACAGGTGATTTGGAATAAGCTCTTTTAGTTTTTCGCACATGATACGACCACGAGTTTCAGCAACACTGCGATGCACAAGCATAGAGAGCGCATCAACTGGTTCACCATTCACTAGCACGTTTAAGCGCACTAAATCTCCCGCTCGGTAATTATCAAGAGAATAATCAAAGCTAGCATAACCGCGAGAAATAGATTTTAGCCTGTCATAAAAATCAAACACAACTTCGTTTAGGGGTAGATCATATTCAACCATAGCACGAGAGCCAACATAGGTTAAATTGGTTTGAATACCGCGGCGTTCTTGGCATAATTTTAAGATAGAGCCAAGATGTTCATCAGGGGTAAGAATTGTTGCTTTAATCCAAGGCTCGCGTATCTCATCAATTTTCATTGTATCAGGCATATCGGCGGGATTATGTAATTTTATCTCATCGCCATTAGTCATCTTCATTTCATAAACCACCGAGGGGGCAGTTGCGATAAGATCAAGACTAAATTCACGGCTTAAGCGCTCTTGAATAATCTCAAGATGCAATAGGCCTAAAAAACCACAACGAAAACCAAACCCAAGTGCAGCAGATGTTTCCATTTCATAAGAAAAGCTGGCATCATTGAGGCGTAGTCTGCCCATTGCGGCTCGCAAATCTTCAAAATCATTAGCATCAACTGGGAAAAGACCACAAAAAACTACAGGCTGGGCTGGGCGAAAACCAGTTAGCGCCTCGCCACATGGGTTTTTATCATCAGTTATTGTATCACCAACGTTCGTGTCAGCAACTTCTTTAATCGAGGCAGTAAAAAAGCCAATTTCACCCGGCCCCAGTTCTCCAGTCTGCACTAGCTTTGGTGTAAACACACCAACTCGATCAAGATCATAAGTTGCTCCCGTTGCCATCATGCGAACTTTTTGACCTTTTTTAATAATGCCATCAATCACTCTGATAAGAACAACAACACCAAGATAAGCGTCATACCAACTATCAACCAACATGGCTTTTAGTGGCGCGTTTACATCTCCCTTGGGGGGAGGTAATTTAGTAACAATCGCCTCAAGCACATCTTCTATACCCAAGCCAGTTTTAGCTGAAATTTCAACCGCCTCACTAGCATCAAGACCAATAACATCTTCAATTTGTCTCTTTACTCGCTCTGGCTCGGCCGCTGGCAAATCAATTTTATTAAGCACTGGGACAATCTCATGATCAACCTCAATTGCTTGATAAACATTAGCCAAAGTCTGCGCTTCTACCCCTTGGGCAGCATCAACTACCAAAAGTGAGCCCTCGCAAGCCGCTAAAGATCGGTTAACCTCATAGGCGAAATCAACATGACCGGGGGTATCGATAAGATTAAGAATATAATTCTGCCCATCATGGGCTTTATATTCAAGCCGCACAGTTTGCGCTTTAATAGTAATGCCACGCTCTTTTTCAATATCCATACTATCAAGCACTTGTTCGCTCATTTCACGTGCGCTAAGGCCGCCAGTTAATTGAATAAGCCTATCAGCAAGGGTTGATTTGCCGTGATCGATATGGGCAACGATTGAAAAGTTGCGAATGTTTTTTATTTCTTTTGTCATAATGATGCGCTGTTAGCAGGTTTAATAAAGCGGCGCAAAGGGAAACTGCTAGCTTTAAGCAAAGGGCGTGATATAAAATATCCTATGCATGGAAATTTGTGCAAAACTCACCCCTTCTTTTGGGGTAATAGGGAGAAAGCAGAAATAAAAAGTATGAAAACACTAGCGAATGCGGATAATGGGGTATAAATTGAACATTTAAGCTTATAGTATCGCACAGATTGCTTAGCCTCAAGGGGAGAGGTTAAGGCAAGGTGATAGGTGAGGGGTAAGAAAAAAATGAACGCACGTAAAAGAAACAATCGAATAATTATTATCATCGTAGTTATTTTGGGGATTGTCTATTTTACAAATAAGCAAAATCTTGTGGCTTTTTTTAATAAAGATTTAGCTATAACTTCTCAACTAGAGCGAGGGTAATAATCGTAAATGACTGACAACTCACAAATTATTTTACCAGTTTTACCAAAAGCCAAATATGTCAAAAATGGCGAATATGAAAGCGCTTATTTTACGCTTGGTAAAAAGGGCAATGAGCCAATTTTACTTTGCCACGGCTTGGCAGCAAGTGGGTTGCAATTTGTTACGGACGCACATTTTTTTGCAGAAAAAGGTTATTTTGTAATTGTGCCAGATTTGCGTGGTCTGGGTCGCTCAAAAACTCCTGAAACCCGCAAAGAGAGTGACTTTTCAATTTCTAACCTCGCCTCTGATTTAATAAAAATCCTTGATAAAGAAGAAATCAAAGAGGTGAATTGGGTTGGCAATAGTTTAGGAGGAATTTTAGCACTATCAATTATGGGCTCAAACCCTAATCGATTAAAAACATTCATATCATTTGGCACAGCCTATAAGTTAAGTGTGCCGCAAGCATTTATTCCCTTGTTAAAATTCAGCTCTGAAAATGTAAGCAAAGAAATATCGGCGCAAGTTGGCGCTCGCTCAACCAGCTCAAACAAAAATGCACAAGCTATTATCTATGCAATGCTGGTAGATGTGGATATGTGGGTGGTGGTAAATATTGCCAATTATGTGCATAATTATGACTTTATTCCAAATGCGCTTAAATTTAAAAAACCAATGCTATTGATAAGAGGATCAACCGATCATGCTGTTAATGTGGCGCTTAAACCAACCTTAGAGGCTATGAAAGACCAACCTAATTTCACCCTTATTGATATTAAAAAAGCAGGCCATTGTGCTAATCTTGATCAACCTGAAAAAATAAGGCAGGTGATTTTAGATTTTCTTACTTCAATTTAGATGCTATCTTTAGGTTTTACGGTTATATTTAAAGCTTATCCTATTGCGCAAATGAGGATTTATAATGCCAAAAGATAACTATTTATCTTTGCCCCCACCTGCCTTGCCACACACTAATTATGTAGGCAGAGGTTATTATACCAGCGCCTATTATGTATTTGAACCCACATCAAATTCACAAAATGATATAGCTATAAAAGAGGGTATTGAGGAGTTTGACCCTGAACTAGAGCCAGATTATTTTTTAGAGCATGGATATCCTGAACCTAAGTTAAAACCTAAACAAGCAGGGCAAACTACAATTATTTTGTGTCATGGCCTAGCAGCAAGCGGATTGCAATTTATAAGAGACGCGCAGTTTTTCGCTCAAAATGGCTTTAGAGTTATTGTGCCAGATTTGCGCGGACACGGAAATTCAAAAATGCCAAAGAAAAAACTTAGGTCTGATAAAGATTTTAGCATTGAGCAAATGGCTGATGATTTAGTTGCAATTCTTGACAAAGAGCAGATTGAGCAAACTGTTTGGTTGGGAAGTTCGCTTGGCGCTATTTTGGCGCTATCAATTATGAAATCGCACTCACAGCGATTAAAAGAGGTGATTACATTTGGTGCTAGTTTTTCATTAAAACTACCAGCTTTTTTTGTTCCATCATTGCGGTTTGCAAGTAAAATTATGTCTGCTGATCGTCATTATCGATCAGTTGCTCGCCTGTCCTCAGACAAGCTAGAGGCACAGGCGCTTATCTATCACATGCTTAAACAAACAAATAGAGATGTTGTATTTTCGATTATGCGTAATTTACGCAGTTTTGATTTAATAGATAATGTTTTAGCTTTTGATGGCGCAATATTAATGTTGCGAGGCGATAAAGATATTTTGACAGATAGGGCATTGCAAATGACAATGGCGGAGATGCAGGATCACTCGCTGTTTTTTCAAAAAACAATTAAAGATGCTGCTCATTACACCAATCTTGATAATCCTAAGGCTATGCGTGAGGCAGTTTTGGATTTTGCTTCAGCTAGTTGGGTTTTTGAAGAAAGCAACATGCTTTAAAGTTTAATTTAAAGAAACAATATTTTATCCAAATAGCTTGCCCTAATAATCAGTGAGTTTTTTATCACGTGAATAGGGCTGATCTTTCACTTGTTTAACCACTGCCTGCCCGCAACGTATTCCAGTGCTAGGGCTTCCGCTTAGTTGTGGATCACCATAAAGTTCCCAGCCCTCGCTCAAAGCCTTTGTGACCTTGTGGCAAAAGTCAGAATCATCATTACCAGTTAAAAATCTATATATCTGCATGATTTTTCCTTTCTTTTAAGCCGCTAAATCTGCAACCACCGCATCAAGCACATTAAAGCCGCTTTCTGTTACACGAAGAAAACCATTGTTTAACTGCTCAACAAACCCATATCCCTGCAGATCTTTAATTTGGTGTGCGCTTAGTGAGCGGCCAGAAAGCATCTCAAAACGCTTAGGGTCAATTCCCTCACTTAGGCGAAGCCCCATTAGCAACAACTCATCGCCCTCCTCTTCCCAAGTCAGCTTGTCATCTGTTACCAGCCCATGACCATTAGCATAGACCTTTTTATGCCATTCTTGCGGTAATTTTTCGTTGGCAAAAGCATGGCGAATATTATCAATGATTAAACGCCCATGCGCACCCGGCCCAATGCCGACATATTCGCCATAACGCCAATAAAGCAGGTTATGAATACTTTCTTCACCCACCATTGCATGGTTGGAAATTTCATAAGCAGGATAACCAGCTTCATTGCAAAGCTGAGCAGTTAATTGATAAAAATCAGCGCTTAAATCTGCATCTGGCATGATGATTTTTTTATCACGATGCAGATCAAAAAATCTTGTTCCTTGCTCAATGGTAAGTTGATAGAGCGAGATATGCCCCCCCGCCATATCCAAAGCTTCATTTAGTTCAACTCGCCATTCATCAAGGCTTTGATCTGGGCGAGCATAGATTAAATCAAAACTTGAGCGCTCAAATATACTTTGCGCAATGGCAACTGCAGATTTTGCTTCTGAAACCGAGTGATTGCGCCCAAGCGCTTTTAACGGCTCTTGTCTTAGTGATTGCACCCCAATTGAAAGGCGATTAACTCCAGCCGCTTTATAGCCCTTAAAGCGTGCTACTTCGACAGAAGTTGGGTTAGCCTCAAGCGTTATTTCAACATTCTCATCTATGCTCCAAAGCAGTGCAATTTCATCTAAGATTGCGCCAACCGCTTGCGGAGACATAAGCGAAGGAGTGCCGCCACCAAAAAAGATAGAATTGACAATTTCATTAGGTTTGATTTTGGCAAAATGGCGTAATTCATTTATATAACTTTCAACAAATTCACGTTCATCAAAAGCTGCTCCAATGGAGCGAGAGTTAGGAACATGTGAATTAAAATCACAATAGGGGCATTTATGCAGGCAAAAAGGCCAATGCACGTAAATACCAAATAATCCATTTGCACGATTTGAAATCATTTTATTCCCAATTTCATTCACAGACAGCCTCAACCAATTTTACAAAAGCACGAGCGCGATGGCTTAGCCCTGTTTCGCCCTTTTTATAGCTATGTTTTTCTTGGCTTGGCATTTCACCAAAACTTATATCATATCCTTGTGGCATAAAAACAGGGTCAAAGCCAAATCCAATATTTCCCCTTGGTGGCCAAATAAGCGAGCCATTAATTTTACCCTCAAAAAATACTTCATCGCCATCAGGTAGTGCAAGACAAAGGGTTGCATTAAAACTCCCCCCGCGCTGCTCTAGATTTATCGCTCCAGCTTTTTGTAATTCTTCTTCTACTCTAGCCATGCCGATATTAAAATCACGCGAGCCGTCAGCTTTCTCTGCCCAATCAGCGGTATAAATTCCAGGACGGCCATCAAGCGCATCAACGCAAAGTCCGCTATCATCAGCAAGCGCAATCATTCCCGCACCTTTAGCGCTGGCATGAGCTTTAATGGCAGCGTTTTGTCTAAAACTTGTTCCGTCCTCAATAGGCTCTGGCAATCCTAATTGCCCAGCAGAAATTAGCTCAAGTCCAAATGGAGAAAAAAGGTCAGAAAATTCTTTTAGTTTGCCCTCATTATGGGTAGCTAAAACTAATTTATCGCCTCTTTTAAGCCTAAATTCTTTTCTCATTTTTTCCCTAGGGCGCTATTTTGCATCTCTACTAATTCGCCAATTCCTTTTTGTGCCAAGTCCATCAGTTGATTTAATTCATCACGAGTAAACGGCTCTTGCTCGGCTGTGCCTTGAATTTCAACAAAATTCCCTGATCCAGTTAAAATAAAATTAGCGTCCGTTTCAGCTTCACTATCCTCGATATAATCAAGATCAAGCACAGGAGTGCCGCGATATATACCACAAGAAATAGCAGCGATATTATCTTTTAGTGGATTTTCACTCAATAATTCTCGCTCCATCATCCAATCAATAGCTTCTTTTAGTGCAACATAAGCACCAGTAATAGCAGCGGTGCGAGTGCCACCGTCGGCTTGGATAACATCGCAATCAAGCGTGATTTGATTTTCTCCAAGTATTTTCATATCGGTAACGGCTCTTAAAGAGCGACCAATAAGTCGTTGGATTTCCTGCGTGCGCCCGCTTTGTTTGCCAGCAGTTGCTTCTCGGCGCATACGTGAGCCAGTTGAGCGGGGTAACATGCCATATTCTGCCGTGACCCAGCCAGTGCCTTTGCCACGCAACCAAGGTGGTAATTTTGTCTCAACAGAGGCAGTGCATAAAACCTTGGTGTTGCCAAAGCTAATCATGCACGAGCCTTCAGCTTGTGGAGCGATATTGCGCTCTATAGTAACTTTACGCATTTCGTCTAATTCACGTCCTGATGGTCGCATGTTATTTCCTTTATATTAGTTTTTTTGCTTGTGCCAGTTTGGCGTTGCCATGGTCAAGTTTTTTGTGCGTTTTGTATTTTTTGGAGTGTGGTGATGAAATTGATAGATTAGATATTTGCGCTTTAATGTCATTCTGAGGCATAGCGAAGAATCTTATATGGTGGAATAAAAGATCTTTCGGCTTCGCTCAAGATGACAAACTACTCGATGTCACTCTGAGCCGCAGGCGAAGAGTGTTAAGATTCTAAGATTCTTCACTTCGTTCAGAATGACATTGGGAGGCACAGCGTGACATTGGGAGTGTGGCTTTTCTCAGAATAAATTTTTATTCATAGACATCACTAACTTCAAGCAATAGTTGGCAATTGTTTAAAAACTCGCTATTTAGACTTATGAAACAAAATCCAAACTCTGAAAAATTCCTATCCGTCCTTAATCAGCGTTCGCAAGAAATATTTAAGCGGTTGGTTGAGGAGTATATAGAGAGGGGAGAGCCAGTTGGCTCAGCTCATCTTTCTCGCATGCTAAAAAACAGTCTCTCATCAGCCTCAGTTCGTAACGTTATGATGGAATTAGAGGAGCTTGGCCTAATTGCCGCGCCGCATATTTCTGCAGGGCGCGCGCCAACTCAGCAAGGATTGCGGTTTTTTGTTGATGCTATGCTTGAGATTGGTGCTGTTGATGAGAATGAGAAAAAATCAATCTCAGCTTCAATTGAGCAAAGCGTTAACGCTAGTGAATTTGAGGATTTGCAGTTTGAAGATTTATTGACCAAAGCCAGCTCTATGCTCTCTGGTTTAACTAATGGCGCTGGCATGGTTATCACCACTAAAGCTGACATGATATTAAAGCATATTGAATTTGTCAGGCTTGATAAACAAAGCGCAATGGTGGTGTTGGTTGGTGAAAATGGCCACATTGAAAATCGCATAATTAAACTACCCATAGGGCTAAGCGATGGAGCGCTTTCAGCGGCTTCAAATTTCCTATCCCATCATGTGGCAGGCAGCACATTGGCGCAGGCGAAAAACATACTTTTTGCTCAACAAAAAATTGATGAGGCAGAGCTTGATGTTTTAACTAAGGAATTAGTGAAGTCTGGCTTAGCAACAATGTCTCATAGCGCCTCTAAGGCCAAACCAACTTTGATAGTAAGAGGTCGAGCAAATTTAATTAACGATACTATGGCCTCTGGTGAATTAGCAAGAGTGCGAGAATTATTTGATGAGTTAGAGAGCAAACAAGGTTTGATTGATCTTTTGGGAGACACTGAAGAGGGGGAAGGGGTAAGGATTTTTATTGGCTCTGAAAATAAACTTTTTTCGCTTTCTGGATCATCAGTAATTCTTTCTCCGTTTAAAGATGTTTCAAATAATATTGTCGGAGCGCTTGGTGTGATTGGCCCGACAAGATTAAATTATGCACGTATTGTTCCCGTAGTTGATTATACCGCACATGTAATTTCTAAAATAGTTTCAGCAAAAGAATAAATTTTTATAGAAATAGTTGAAATTTGCTTCAATCTATCCGATATGGAGTTTTAATAATTATATCATATAAATACTGATGCATAATTGTTATAGGTAAATCACCTTGGCATGTTTGAATATGAAAGAAATAAGATGACGCAAGATAAAAACAAGACCCCTGAACAAGTTGCAGATGAAATCCTAAAGAATATGGAAGAGGACTCTTTTGATAATGCAAGCGAGCAAGAATCTGTCGATGCTGATCCTATTGCAGCACTGAATGCAGAAAATCAAAATCTCAATAATGAAGTTAAGGAATTAAAAGACCGCCTTCTTCGCTCTATTGCCGAAATGGAAAATTTACGCAAACGAACTGAGCGTGAAATAAATGAGGCGCGCTCTTTTGCTATTGCCAATTTTGCTCGTGATATGCTTGGTGCAACAGATAATTTGGCTCGCGCTATGCAAGTTGTGCCCCAAGAGTTGCGCCAAAGCTCAGATGCCAATATAAAATCACTTATTGATGGCATTGAAATGACTGAGCGAGAGATGCAACGATTATTGCAAAAACATGGCATTACAGAAGTTCCAGCAATGGGTGAAAAATTTGACCCCCATTTTCACCAAGCAATGTTTGAAGTTCCAAATACTGGTAAGCCAGACAAAACTATTGTAGAAGTTGTGCAGCCTGGATTTGCTATCGGCAAGCGTATTTTGCGCCCTGCAATGGTGGGAGTTGCTAAAAATGCTGGCAAGCCATCCTCTGAAGATAGCATTAGTGATGCGTCAAATGTAGAGCATATTGATAAGCAGGCTTAAAAATTAAAAATAATAGATTTTTATACTAAAAAGGCTTGAAGGGGGTAAAAACCCCACCTATATACGCCACAACAATTATTTTTATAAATTATTTAGTTAAACCCATAAACAACAGAAACCTAAAATAAAATTGCTACTATTTCAGTGGGATTTTTAAAAATCAGGTTTGCTAACAATAAAAGGTGAAGAACAATGGGAAAAGTTATTGGTATTGATTTAGGAACAACCAATTCATGTGTTGCTATCATGGATGGTAAAGACCCGAAAATTATAGAAAATGCAGAAGGGGCGCGCACTACGCCCTCTATGGTGGCATTTGGAAGTGATGGCGAGAGACTTGTGGGTCAGCCTGCAAAACGTCAAGCTGTTACAAATCCAGAAGGAACGCTTTTTGCAGTTAAGCGTCTTATCGGTCGTCGTTTTGATGACCCAATGGTAAAAAAAGATAAAAAACTCGTGCCTTATAAAATTGTTAAAGGTGATAATGGTGATGCTTGGGTAGAAGTTGATGGCAAAGCAATGTCACCAAGTGAAGTATCTGGCATGATTTTAGCCAAGATGAAAGAAACAGCTGAGAGCTATCTTGGTGAAGATGTAACCCAAGCGGTTATTACCGTTCCTGCTTATTTTAATGATAGCCAACGCCAAGCCACAAAAGATGCTGGTAAAATCGCTGGCCTTGAAGTGCTTCGCATTATCAACGAGCCAACTGCAGCCGCACTTGCTTATGGCTTGGACAAGAAAAACTCTGGCATAATTGCTGTTTATGATCTTGGTGGTGGAACATTTGACGTTTCAATTCTTGAAATTGGCGATGGCGTGTTTGAAGTTAAATCAACCAATGGCGATACTTTCCTTGGTGGTGAAGATTTTGATATGCGCTTGGTTGAATATCTAGCTGATGAATTTAATAAAGAGCAAGGTATTGACTTAAG
Source organism: Hyphomicrobiales bacterium (assembly GCA_026989045.1). Lineage (GTDB taxonomy): Bacteria > Pseudomonadota > Alphaproteobacteria > Rhizobiales > Devosiaceae > S141-66. Next base: position 12,317 of record JALSJY010000126.1, read on the forward strand.
AAAGGACAAACTTGCTTTGCAGCGTTTAAAAGAAGCTGCTGAAAAAGCTAAAATTGAGCTTTCTTCTGCAACTCAAACTGAGGTTAACCTGCCTTTTATTACTGCAGATGCTTCTGGCCCAAAACATCTTCAGCTTAAACTAACACGTGCTAAATTTGAAAGCCTAGTTGAAGACTTTATCAAGCGCACGATCGCTCCTTGTAAAGCAGCGCTTAAGGATGCAGGCCTTAAAGCTGGCGATATTGATGAAGTAGTGCTTGTTGGCGGCATGACTCGCATGCCAAAAGTGCAAGAAGCAGTGAAAGACTTTTTTGGCAAAGAGCCACATAAAGGTGTTAACCCTGACGAAGTTGTGGCGCTTGGTGCGGCAATTCAGGCTGGAGTTTTACAGGGTGATGTTAAAGATGTATTACTTCTTGATGTTAGCCCGCTTTCACTTGGCATTGAAACTTTGGGTGGTGTGTTCACTCGCCTTATCGATCGCAACACAACTATTCCAACCAAGAAGAGTCAAGTATTTTCAACTGCTGAGGATAATCAATCAGCCGTGACTATTAACGTGTTTCAGGGTGAGCGTGAAATGGCCTCTGATAATAAAAGCCTTGGCCGCTTTGACTTAACAGGTATTCCCTCTGCTCCTCGTGGCGTGCCGCAAATTGAGGTTACTTTTGATATTGATGCTAACGGTATTGTTAATGTTTCTGCTAAAGATAAAGGCACAGGCAAAGAGCAACAAATCCGTATTCAGGCATCTGGTGGTCTAAGTGATGAAGATATTGAACGTATGGTTGCTGAGGCTGAAGCAAATGCTGAAGCTGATAAAGAAAAGCGCGAAGTTGTTGAAGCTAAAAACCATGCTGAAAGCTTAGTTCATTCAACCGAGAAGTCACTTAAAGAATATGGTGATAAGGTTGGTTCAGAAGAGCGTGAAGCAATTGAAATTGCACTTGAAGATGCAAAAGTAGCACTTGAAGATGGCTCAGCAGCTGAGATTAAAAATAAAGCCGAAGCTCTATCTGAGGCTGCAATGAAACTTGGTGAGGCCATGTATAAGGCACAGCAATCAGAAGCAGAAAGTGATGCGCAAGCTGATGCTAATGCTGATGAAGATAGTGATGATGTTGTTGATGCAGACTTTGAAGAAGTTTCAGACGATGCAGACGATGAGAAAAAATCTTAAAAATGCTTTTATGCGTATAATAAAATTTGTTTCGGGGGCATAGGCCCCCGTTACTTTTGCTACGAATTGAAATGAAAAAGAGTTTGAAAATTGTCTAAGCGATGTTTTTATGAAATTTTAAGCGTTGAAAGAAACGCTGATGAAAAGTCGCTTAAGCTTGCTTATCGCAAGCTTGCAATGAAATATCACCCTGATCGTAATGCAGATGATGAAACGGCTGAAGCTAAATTCAAAGAAGTAAACGAAGCTTATGACATATTGAAAGACCCACAAAAGCGTGCCGCTTACGATAGATTTGGCCACGGCGCATTTGAAAATGGCGGCATGGGTGGAGCAGGTAGAGGGGCGCATGGTTTTGGCCCTGATTTTTCTTCTTCTATGTCTGATATGTTTGAAGATATTTTTGGCGACTTTATGGGAGGTGCTGCAGCAGGTGCTGGGCGGGGGCGCGAGCGCCCATCTTCACTTAGAGGTGCTGACCTTAGATATAATCTTGAAGTGTCATTAGAAGATGCTTTTCTTGGACAAACAGTAGAAATCGACGTTCCATCATTAGTTGCGTGTGAAACTTGTGACAGCTCCGGGGCAAAACCGGGGACTGGTGCGTCTACTTGTTCAACTTGTAATGGACATGGTAAAATCCGTGCCGCACAAGGATTCTTTACTATTGAGCGCACTTGTCATATTTGCAACGGGCGTGGGCAGACAATGGATCAACCCTGCACCGATTGTAATGGTCAGGGGCGCAAGCAAGAAAGCCGCAAACTATCGGTTGATATTCCAAAAGGGATAGAAGATGGCACTCGTATTCGCCTCTCAAGCGAGGGCGAAGCTGGCGTGCGTGGTGGGCCTAATGGTGACCTTTATATCTTTATCTCAATCATGGAGCATGAATTATTTCAGCGTGATGGGGCAGATTTATATGTTCGTGTTCCCATTGCGATGAGCACGGCAGCGCTTGGTGGCGAATTTGAAGTGCCAGTTCTTGGTGGCAATATTGCCAAGGTAAAAGTCACCCCCGGAATGCAACCAGGGCAAAGAGTTCGTTTAAAAGGTAAGGGGATGCCAGTTTTACGTACTTCGCAAATGGGTGATTTATACGTGCAGATGGATATTGAAACACCACAAAACCTCTCCAAAAAGCAAAAAGAATTATTGAGAGAGTTTCAAAAAATTTCTGATGATAAAAATAGCCCAACATCATCTGGATTTTTTGCTAAGCTTAAAAAGCTGTTTGATTAAATCTTTTAATTGGTTTTGGTGTTCTGCCCAATTATTTATACATGGTAGAAAGTTTGCATAGGCAAAAAACAAACAATAAAATCAAAAGGAAAACAAAATAAACTCATATCCAAATTGAAATAAGCATACTAATATAGACAATAATGGAAAATTTGGGTGACATTGTTGCAGTGCTGGTTGGGGTGGCTATTGATAATCCCTATAGCTATAAAGTGCCGCTTGGCATGCAGGTTGGCATTGGCTCAATTGTTTTAGTGCCGCTGGGTACTCGCCAAACACTTGGTGTTGTTTGGGGTAGGCCAAAAGATAATAAAGCCCATAATAGACTAAAAGATATTATAAAGACTTTTGATATTGCTCCGCTTTCAGGTGAGTTAATGCAAACTATTGATTTTGTTGCGCAATATACTTTGGCAACCAAGGGCATGGTTTTGCGCACCTGTTTGCCAGATATAAAAGCCCTAGAGCCGCCAAAGCCAATCATTGCATATCAATTATCTGGTGAGCCAGTGGAGCGCTCAACAAAAGCTCGACAACAGGTTTTATCTCTTCTAAGCGATGATATGCCTTGGACAAAATCTGCGATAATAAAAGAAATAGGCGTTAGCTCATCAGTGGTTGAGGGATTAAAACAGCTAGCTGTGTTAAAAGAAGTGATTCTACCTAGCCCTCCTTATGTAAAAATCCCAAATCCAGATTTTGCTCCACTTATATTAAATGACGAGCAGCAATCGGCATTAAATGCTTTACGCAATCAAGAAGAGGGCTTTGCAGTAACTTTGCTTGATGGCGTAACAGGCGGTGGTAAAACCGAAGTGTTTTTTGAGCGGGTGGCAGATTGCTTAAAGAGTGAAAAACAGGCGCTTATTCTTTTGCCAGAAATAGCCCTAACAAATATGTTTATAAAACGCTTCACTAAACGCTTTGGTGTTGAGCCTGCTCAATGGCATTCGGGCATGACAAAGGCACAGCGAGCAAAAACTTGGCGTGCGGTAAGTGATTGTAGCGCAAGAGTGGTGATTGGCGCTCGCTCCAGTATGTTTTTGCCATTTAGTGAGCTTGGTTTAATAGTAATAGATGAAGAGCATGATGGCGCATATAAGCAATCAGATGGGATAAATTATTCGGCTCGAGATATGGCAATTGTTAGAGCAAAATATGCCAAAGCTAAAATTATTCTTTCTTCTGCCACCCCATCAATTGAGAGTAAAAGCAACGCCCTAAGCAAAAAATATTATCATGTTGAATTAAAAAACCGTTTTGCTAACGCCAGCCTGCCAGACATTAGTTTAATAGACATGAGCCAAAATGGACCTCAAAAAGACCATTGGATTGCACCCGCCCTGCTTGATGAAATGAAAAATACGCTTGAGCGTAAAGAGCAGATATTATTATTCTTAAATCGGCGTGGTTATGCTCCAATGACAATTTGCCGTCATTGCGGTTATAAATTTCAATGTGATAATTGCTCGACTTGGTTGGTCGAACATAGATTTGCAAATATTCTCATGTGTCATCACTGTGGAAAAGCCATCAAAAAACCAAAAATATGCCCCGCATGTGAAAAGTCAGAATCATTGGCGGCAATCGGACCTGGCATTGAGAGAATCGCTCAAGAGGTAAGTCAGCTTTTTCCAGATGCTAATCAAATTGTGCTTTCTTCTGATTTAGGCTCGGCCGAACAAATCAAACAAAGCTTAAGTGAAATTGAAAAGGGCATGCATGATATTATTATCGGCACGCAATTGATTGCCAAGGGGCATCATTTTGAAAAACTGACGTTGGTTGGAGTGCTTGATGCTGATTTAGGCTTGGCGCATGGTGACCCAAGAGCGGGTGAAAAAACCTTTCAGATATTAACTCAGGTCAGTGGTCGCTCAGGTCGAGCAGAAAAAAGCGGCAAGGCATTTTTGCAGACTTTTTATCCAAATCACCCAGTAATGCAGGCAATGCAGGCTCAAGATGCAGATGCTTTTTATGCCCATGAAATAAAAATTCGCCAAGAGGGAGGCCTCCCGCCGTTTGGTCGGTTAGCCGCTTTAATCATTTCTGCTTCAAATCACGATGAAGCAATAAAATATGCCCGCATATTATTATTAGCTGCACCAAAGCCTAGTTTTTTAAAGAATCAGGATGATTTAAAAATTTTTGGCCCTGCAGATGCCCCTCTTTCAATGATAAGAGGTCGCTATCGTGTGCGGCTTTTGTTGCAAAGTGAACGTAATTTTGATCTTTCTGCTTATGTGCGTTTTTGGCTAAAAACTGCCAAAAAGCCGCTCGGAAATATAAAGGTTCAGGTTGATATTGACCCAATGAGCTTTTATTAGTTGTCATTTATCAAAAAAACCTTGCTTTAAGCGCTTGCAGGGTGTGCATTTGGTGTGTTAGAGAAGCGCGGAATTAAAAACACCTGATATTGATTTATTAGGACTAAATTTAAATAGGAAAGCAATTTTGAGCACATCTAATTCATCTCTTGCCCATATTGCCCGCCCCTATGCGATAGCTCTTTATGAGTTAGCACAGGAGAGTAAGGCTATTTCAGCAACTGAGAAGAGTCTTGATAAGATTGCAATTTTAGCTAATGAAAATGCTGAATTTGCAAATCTCTTGGCTTCACCCTTGGTTTCGGCAGATAAAAAAATCGCCATTATTGAGGATATTTTAAAAAAGGCATCTTCTAAGAAAGATAAACCTTCAGATATAATAGC
>JALSJY010000127.1 GCA_026989045.1 Hyphomicrobiales bacterium
TTCAATACTATAAGAGCCATCTCCATTCTCTGTTACGCCTTCAAAAATAATGGTAGATTCAATTAAAGGTTTACTAGCATCGTTTGTCAGCTCAGGAATATTTATTCCTTTAACGATAACATTATCGCCTTTTACCTCAACATTATTAAAGTTAACTTGAGTTGAGGTCATCAGTGAAACAGTTTCTGATAGCTTATCTGCAAAATCTTGTGCATCAATTGCAAAAGCTGGAGCTGCAAAGCTAAAAGTTGCTACTGTTGAAATGGCGATAATTTGCTTGTTAAAATAATTCATTTTATTCCCAATTTTAATTTTAATAAAAGATAGATAGACTAGTTGTAATTATGAATGTGGCAAGAATATAAATCTAAAAGAATATATATCTTATTTGATTAAAAATTATTTTTTCAAAAATCCAACCAGATCATCGGTTATATGATGCACATGTTCATGCTTGTGATTTCTTTCTAACTCCCAGCTTTCAACCAACTCATGATTAAAACTATCATCGGCCACGACCTGAACGGTTTTCATGCCGATATTGTGTGGCACTTTGAGGTTTTTTTCAAGATCATCAAACATAATTGACTTAGTTGGAGAAATGTCAAAATTTGCAATGAATTTTTTATAAGCAGCAGGGTCTGGCTTTGGTAAATATCCTGTAGCGCGAATATCAAACATGCCATCAAATAGATTTTTTGCTCCTAAGCGATTTAACACGGCTTCACTGTGACCAATATCAGCATTGGTGAAGATATATTTTTTCCCCTTTAGCGATGCAATTGCTTCAACTAATTCTCCATGCTCTTGAACTGGTGAGTAATCAATATCATGCACAAAGTTGAGGTAATGGTCTGGGTCAATGCCATAATTTTGCATCAAGCCGTTCATTGTAGTACCATTTTCTTTATAATATGTTTTTTGAATTTTATAAGCCCCAGCATGCTCTAGCCCTGTGGTATTCATTACATATTTTGTTATTAGCCTATCTATCTGGCTGAATAGATCGCATGAGCGAGGGTAAAGCGTGTTGTCTAGGTCAAAAACCCAAACATCAATTTGGTTGGGGTCAAATATTTTGTTCATTTTATTATTAAAGTTCACTTTACAATAAGAGTTCCTGCACCATATTCGGTGAATAATTCAATCAATACTGCATGGGGGATTTTGCCGTTTAAAATAACAACCCCTTCAACGCCACTTTCAATTGCATTTATGCAGGTTTCAACCTTGGGAATCATGCCGCCATGAATTGTGCCGTCTTTAATTAGGGCTTTTGCTTGTTTCACATTAAGCTCAGCTATTAGCTCAGCATTTTTATCTAAAACCCCGCTAACATCGGTTAAAAATAATAGGCGTTTGGCTTTTTGTGAGCCTGCAATGCTGCCTGCAAAAACATCAGCGTTGATATTATAGGTGTGGCCATCTCGCCCTGGTGCAACGGGGGCGATTACGGGTATCATGCCAGAATTTGCTAATAGATCAATCACGGTTTTATCTATTTCATCAGGCTCGCCAACAAATCCTAAATCGAGTAATTTTTCGATATTACTATCTGGATCAAGTATCGTTTTGGTGGATTTTTTGGCAAATACCATATTGCCATCTTTGCCGCATAGGCCAATTGCTCGCTCACCTTGTGCATTTATTTGTGCAACAATATCTTTGTTAATTGATCCACAAAGCACCATTTCAACAATTTTTATCGTTTGCTCGTCAGTTACTCTAAGCCCATTTTCAAATTTAGAAGTAATGCCCATTTTTTTAAGCATTGCGCCAATTTGTGGGCCGCCACCATGCACAACAATTGGGTTGACTTTGGACTGTTTAAGTAAGGCAATATCAGAGGCAAAAGCTTTACCTAAAGTTGCATCTCCCATGGCATGGCCGCCATATTTAATCACAACAGTTTTATCTTTATAACGCTGCATATAGGGCAGGGCTTTAGCTAAGATATTTGCGTCATTTGTTGGGTTTGATTGTTTTGTCATCTGCTTGTTTGTTTTGTTAAGAGCGGGTTTTCTCTTGTTACTAGCTGAAAAATTGCTAAATGTCTTTAGTGATAATTTTTAAGAGTTAAAAATAAAATGAAAATAACAATCATTCAGGTGGGGCAGACTCCAGAGCCGATGCTCGATAGATATGAGCGATTTGAGCCACAATATCAAAATTTATTGTTACAAAGTGGGCAGAAATTTGATTTTGAAACTGCTGCAATTATTGATGGTGAAGAGTTTCCTGATCTAGGAAATTTACAAGGGATAGTTATTACTGGTTCTGCCTTTGGGGTTTATGATAGCCCTGTGTGGATTGATGAATTGCGGCTGTTTATCCGTGATGTTTATAGTGCAGAAATTCCTATGTTGGGGATATGTTTTGGCCATCAAATAATGGCAGATGCGCTTGGTGGAAAGGTTGAGAAGTCTGATAAAGGTTGGGGGATCGGCCGTCATGTTTATAAAATGAAGAAGAAGCCAAGCTTTATGAATGGTATTGGTGATGAGGTAGCAATTGCCGCTGTGCATCAAGATCAGGTGATTGAGAAACCCCAAGAGGCTAAAGTGTTTATGGCTTCTGATTTTACCCCAAATGCTGGGCTTATCTATAACAATGGTGCTGCTATTTCAATGCAGCCGCACCCTGAGTTTAATGTGGCATATTCTAAAGCGCTG
>JALSJY010000128.1 GCA_026989045.1 Hyphomicrobiales bacterium
TGGGGCCATCATTTAAGCGATTAGTTACAGGTGGAAAGAATAATCGAGTGCAAAGCGCAATAGCTGGAATTGGTCTGGCAGTAATTTTGCAAAGCTCGGCAGCAACCGCATTATTAGCAACTGGCTTTGCCGCCTCTGGCTTAATTACTATTGCAATGGGATTATCGATTGTGCTGGGGGCAGACCTTGGCTCGGCATTGGTAATTCAGGTTCTCTCATTCGAACTTGACTGGCTGATTCCTGCATTTTTGGCAATTGGTGGCTGGTTATTTCTTTATTCTAACTCTCTTACTTTTAAACAAGTTGGGCGAATTCTACTTGGTGTTGCTTTTATTTTATTAGCGCTTGGAATGATCGGGGACGCTGCTTTACCGATCAAAAACTCGCCATTCTTACCAGCTGTAGCGAGTTACCTTGAAAATGATTATGTGACGGCTTTTCTTCTTGGAGTAGCTTTGACTTTTATCATGCACTCTTCAGTTGCCGCTATTTTGCTTTTTGTTACCTTTATTCAGCTTGCTCTACTGCCAGTATCTGTTGGTATATCAATGGTTTTGGGTGCAAATCTTGGCTCTGCTCTCGTTACATTATGGCTATCTCGAGGCATGGATAGAACAGCTCGCCAGATACCAGTTGCTAACCTTATTTTACGCGGTAGTTGGGCGGTTATTGCACTTATCGCAGTTAAAAATCTGCCTATTGCCCAATGGCTTTCTGGTCTTGGTGATGGGCAAGCTTTGGTCAGTGCGCATCTTATATTTAATGCTATTTTGCTTATTGTCGCTTTGCCGCTTGTAAACTTAATCCTCAAGCCAATTGCAAAAATAATGCCTCCTATTCCTGAGCCTGTTAGCGCTGATAATTTACAGCCAACCAGTGCGCTTGATATGAATTCACTTGATAAACCAAAACAAGCACTTGCTAGCTTAAGGCGAGAAATATTACGTATGGGGCAAATTGTTCAGGTTATGTTAGCACCAGTTATGGAGGTTTATAAGTCGGGTGATAAGCAGAAAATTGCATCTTTAAAACATTTAGACAAAAGCGTAAACTCAGCCTTAAGTGGAATTCGCCGTTATGTTATTTCGCTTGATAAATCTAAAATGAACAAAAAAGACAACCGTGCAGCCCGTGAACTCACAGAATATGCTATTTCCTTAGAAACTGCAGGTGATATTATTTCTAAGAGATTGCTGGTATTGGCCGAAAAATACAATGATCGTGGCTTAAAATTTTCAGATAATGGCTGGGCTGAATTAGTGCGAATTCATGATCGAATAATGGCCAATACAACATTAGCGTTTAATGTTTTAATTTCTGAAGATATTGAATCGGCGCGTTTGCTAATTGAAGAAAAACATGAAATGGCTAATTTAGAGCGAAAAAGCCGCAATAAACATATCAAGCGATTGCGCTCTGGTGATGAAACAACCTATGAAAGTTCTGATGTGCATCTTGAAACTTTACGCGCCTTAAAAGACTTTAATTCACAAATTTCATCTGTTGCTTATCCAATTTTATATCGCTCAGGGCAGTTGCTAGAAACAAGATTAGTTGAAAACCCTGAGCTTGGTCACGAAATTGAGAAGTCTGATTAGGTGATTTTACCTATCCGCCTTTTAGATTTGGTAGGAATGTTACAATTTGTGGAAAGACTGTAATGATTCCAACTGCTGCTAAAAGCAACAAGAAGAATGGAAAGGCGGAGGCTGCAATAGTTAGAATATTTTTACCCGTTAACCCCTGAATTACAAATAGATTAAAGCCTACAGGGGGCGTTATTTGGCTCATTTCAACAACTATCACCAAATATATGCCAAACCATAATGGATCAATTCCAGCAGCTTCTACCATTGGCATAATGATTGAAGTAGTAAGCACCACCACCGAAATACCATCAAGAAAACACCCCAAAATAATAAAGAATATTGTTAAAGCAAATAACAGCCCAAATGGTGTGAGGTTAAAAGAGCCAATCCATGCCGCCAGATCACGTGGAATACCAGTAAAGCCCATCGAGGTAGTTAGAAATGCCGCCGCTACTAAAATAAATGCAATCATAGCGGAAGTTATTGTTGCTCCCATTAGGCTATCAACAAACATTTTTTTACTCAATGTGCCGCTTCTCCAAGCCAGCAAAAGTGAAAAAACCACCCCCATAGCTGCCGCATCTGTTGGTGAGGCAATGCCTACATAAATTGAGCCTATCACCCCAACAATCAGCACTATTACAGGCAATAAGGTACGTGATGCTTTAACCTTTTCCATAAAGCTCATATCTGATTTTTCTCTTGGGATTTTATCACCCAACATTAAAGATCGAATAATTACATAACCCGAAAACATAGCAACCAGCATTATACCGGGTAAAATCCCTGCAATGAAAAGTCGTGCAACTGATTGCTCAGTTGCCACCCCAAAAACAATTAAAATAATTGATGGCGGAATAAGCAGACCAAGCGTTGCCGACCCTGCTAATGTCCCTAAAATCAATTTTTCAGGATAGCCACGTTTAGTAAGTTCTGGAATTGACATTTTACCAATGGTTGCAGCCGTTGCCGCAGATGATCCTGAAACAGCGGCAAAAATTGCACAGCCAAATACATTAACGTGCAACAAGCGACCAGGTATTTTTGTTAGCCATGGCGCAAGCCCTGAAAACATATCTTGCGATAGGCGCGAGCGTAATAATATCTCTCCCATCCAAATAAACATCGGCAAGGCGGCTAATGCCCACGAATTGCTTGCCCCCCATAAAGTAGTTGCCATCACCTGCCCAACAGGGGCAGAAGAGAAAATGATCATTCCTGCAATAGCAATGATTATTAGCGAAAATGCTACCCACACTCCAGCTGCCAATAAAGCGAGCAAAGAACCTAGCAGTAAAACTATTATGACTATTTCTGGCATTTAACCTATATCCGTAGGTGTTAAAACTAAATCTCGTTTGATCAAAGTTGAGATTGTTAAATCTAAAAGAGCAATAGAAAGGATCGCTAGCCCCACAGTTAAACTTGTTTGAGGTATCCATAAAGGAACAGCAATAATACCTGGAGACATATCTGAAAATTCATATGATTCAAAAGTTAAACCAACCATGAACCAAGTCGCATAAAGCGAAGTTGCCGCACAAATGCCAAGTCCAAATACTTCAAAAATAAATCGTGTCGTTTTTGGCAAGAATTGTAAAACCAGCGTAACGCGAATATGCCCACCTCGAGTTAATGTATAAGCAAGTGCCAAAAATGAAGCACTAGCTAGAAAAAAACCTGCAAATTCTGCATAAGAGGGAATTGTTAAAGCAAGCGATGTTCCAAACAGTTTGGTAATAAGGTTAAAAACCACCTGAATAGAAACTAGCACGCAAATAAGCACCAAAAAGCCAGCAGCAACAGCGCCGCTGATAGAATATAGCCTATCAAGTGTTTTTCTAATCATCTTATCCTCAAATCTAAAGTACGTAAAACAGGCGAGAAAAATCCCGCCTGTATAAATATTTAATTAAACCCTAGTTTGAGTAGTTTTTAATGATGCTCTTAGCTGCATCAGAAGCGCTTTCGTTCCACTCAACCTGCATTTGCGCACCAATTGCTTTGAGGCCATCCATAAGCTCAGCACTTGGTGTTACAACATTCATGCCATTTTCAGCCAATGTTGCAGTTTTAGCATCTGTTTCAGCGCGGCTCATATCCCAACCACGAGCTTCAGCCGCTTCAGCAGCCTCTAAAACAGCCGCTTGCACAGAGGCATCTAAACCATCAAATGCTTTTTTATTGACCACCACAATATTCTTTGGCACCCAAGCATTGATTGGCGTATAGGTTGAAACGAAATCCCAAGCCTTTGAGCTAACACCTGTTGAAGGTGAAGTAATCATTGCTTCAACCTGACCTGTTGAAAATGCTTGTGGAATGTCTGGTGCTTCAACTTGAGTTGGTGCAGCACCAGCAAGGGTTGCAAATTTTTCAAGAGCGGCATTATATGCACGGAATTTTAGCCCCTTAAGGTCAGCAACAGACTTAACCTCCGCCTTAGTATAAAGACCTTGTGGAGGCCAGGGAACAGCAAATAGTGGCATTAACCCTTGTTCTGCCAATAATTCTGTTACAACAGGTTTTTGCGCAGCCCATAATTTTTCTGCATCTTCATAGGAAGTTGCAACAAACGGCTGTGAATCAACGCCATAAGCGGCGTCTTCATTTGATAGGCGAGAGAGGAAAAACTCACCAATTGGAACTTGTTGTCCGCGAACAGCATTTTTTATTTCAGGGTGCTTGAACAAGGATCCAGCTGAATGAACTGTAATTTTAAAGCTACCATTTGTTGCTGTTTCAATATCTTTAGCAAATTCAATAATATTTGCAGTGTGAAATACTTTATCAGAATATGGTGTGGGCATATCCCATTCTTGAGCCATGGCACCAACTGGTAGTGACACACTCATCGCAACAAGTGCAGTTGTAAATAATTTTCGCATTTTTTTCTCCCTAATAATTAAAGTCACATAATAGTAAAAGCAAACCAAATATTTGGTGAGCTTTATTTATTCAAAAATTAAACTGCAATTTTAATATTGCTATTTTTAATCTTTAAAAACAAATTTTCCCAAGCTCCATTATGCGCACTTGAAAATTGATAGGTCAATAAGATTGATAGTATTGGGGATAAATATTTTTTGAGCAATAGCTATATTTAAAAATATCTCGTTCAGAAAGCGTTCATGTGAATGAGTGTTAGTTGTTTTTACATATAGTTAAAAATTATTAACTTTTATATTTAGGAGAATAAAATGAGCGTTTCAAAAAAAATTATACTTGCTAGTGTCGCAACTATACTTGTTGTTTCAAGCAGCGCTGCATCATTTGCAGCACCTGCCGTATCAAAATCCTCACTTAATGTTCGCTCAGGTCCTGGCACTAGTTATCGTGTAGTTGATAGCCTTTATCGCGGTGAGAGAGTGCAAGTTGGTGAATGTGTATCTAACGGCTGGTGTTATATTACTCATAAGGGACCAGATGGCTGGGTGAGTGCAAAATATCTTAGAGCAACAACAGCCCCTCGTAGGCCTGTTACTCCTCGCCGCTCCGCTCCATCTAAACCACATCAAAATCCACCTGTAAGCTTTGGGTTTACTATGGATTCTAATGGAGGCTTTTCATTTGGTCTTGGAGTCGGCAGCTCTCCAGTTTATCCAAACTACCCAACTAGACCAGCGCCAACTCCAAAGGTTTGCTTTTATCAAGGTGAGGCATTTAGCGGGCAGAGATATTGCGTAACATCGGGAACATCCATGTCTAGTTTACCATATAGATGGGATGATAATATTTCATCTATCAAAGTTACAAACGGCGCATCAGTTAAGGTTTGTAGATGGGAAGACTATAGCGGAGGCTGTAGAGTAATTAGTTCAAATAAACGATATCTAGGAAGCCGCTTTAATAATAGAATTTCTTCTTTTAAAGCATTTTGAGTTTATTTATAGCGAGCTTAAACTAACCCGAGCTAATATTTAGTTCGGGTTTTTTGCCACTATTGCGCCTCTTTTTGCTTCCATGCTCAAGTGGAGCATCTAGCAATTAAATTATGGTGGCAATTGAGGTATATCATGGCGCGTAGCACTTTTAATAAGTTATAACATTCGGGCAGATTGTAATATAACAAATCATTCATGATAGGTTCAGCTTAAAACGCCCAATGTTAATTCATCAGTTAAAATGAATGATAAGACTAACAAAATGAGGGAATTAAAATGAATATTCATATAAGAAAAATTGCACTCGCGTTCATAGCGATTGGCATGGTGATAACAAGTGCTGCAGCATTTGCAGCGCCTGCCACATCAAAAGCTTCATTAAATGTGCGCACGGGTCCGGGAACTTCGTATAATGTGATAGATACATTATATCGTGGAGAGTTAGTTGAAGTTACCGAATGTGTTTCAAATGGTTGGTGTCGCATCGAACATTCAGGCCCTGATGGTTGGGTAAGTGCAAGATATCTAAAGCCAGTAATTAACGGCGCTGGTGGCAGTTCTGGCGGTGGATCAGGCTCTGGGTCGGGTGGCTCATCAGATCCAGATTGCAGCTTTGGTATTACTATTGGACCAGGTGGCCCTTCATTCTCGCTCTCTTGTGGCGATGCGCCTCCTCCTCCTGCGCCACCTTTGCCTCCTCCAACTCCTGTTGTGCAATCAGCCTGTTTATATAAAGGCAACAATTATACAGGTTCTGAAAATTGCCAAAGTGTAGGTACTGTAAGGCCAACAATCCCAGCATCTTGGAATAATGCAATATCTTCTGTTAAACTAACAGGAGGAGCTAAAATAAGATTGTGTCAGGGAGCTAATTTCACTGGCCTATGTTCAGTATATTCAACTAATAAAGCAATTCTTGGTAGCGCACTAAATAATAAAGTATCTTCTTATGAGATATTTACTGGCAGTCCATCTACCCCACCGCCGTCACCACCTGTAGCTTCACAAGTATGTTTTTATAAAGGGAATAATTTTACTGGAGCCACAGCATGCGCAAATAATCCTTTTACTCGTGCGGTTGTTACCCCAGCTTGGAATGATAAAATATCCTCATTTAAGGTTTATGGTGGAGCTAAAGTAAAGCTATGTCAGGGTGTTAATTTCACAGGATTATGCAATACTTACTCTAACAGTGTAGCAGTTCTAGATAGTTCGCTGAATAATAAAATATCCTCATATAAGGTTTTTTCAGGAGCTATTCCACCAGCGCCGCCGCCAGTACCTATAGTTCCGGTGACTTTTTCAACTGGTCCAATCAATCTACAGCAAACCTGGTCAGCTGATCTTGATACTGGTAATATTGGAAGTGCTGGAGCAGATATTTGGTATCAAGCAGTAACTGCGGTAAATAAATTCATTACCCCAAGAAATGGTGCAAAACTATCGATTAGCGGCCCTACGAATCGTGGTTATGCTGGTTGTTCAACTGCCTCATATTCATCTAACAAGATATCTATCTGGACAATGCCAGTTGGAACTTATGTTTGCGTAAAAACCAATGAGGGAAGATATTCTGAATTCCGCTTAAATGGCTATACGGGAACTACAATGAAACTTGGTTATACGACTTGGGCTAATTAAACCAAACTATAATATTATATTAAAAGGCGCTGCTCTTATAAAGTTGTGCCTTTTAACTAGGTTCAGCAATTTTTAATTCAAGATACCATAGTAATCTATTTAAAAATTATTATATAAATAACTATCCTTGCCTTTTGGTGAGACTAAAAGCGCCAGCAGGTATCGAGATGATATTGATTACCCCAAATAGTGTTTAGGGGATATTGAATGGCGCAATGCCAATATAATTTAAACAGGCTCTGCGCTTAATCATGGTGGGTGTTTACTTGCCATTTTCGTGACGCAGTGATGATATGTTGTTACTGCCGATTTAAGGGAGAGAAACAATGACAATTCCAAATTTTTTTAAACTGTTATTAATTACAATATTTGCGCTAGCTGCGTCTGCTATGTCTGCACTTGCAGTGAGCGCTGTAGCTAAATCAGCTGTGAATGTGCGCAGTGGCCCAGGTGTTAATTATGCTAAAATTGATATATTATTAGCTGGGCAGAGCGTTAATGTCACCCAATGTCAAGGAAATTGGTGTTATGTAGAAAAAGATGGCCCTGATGGATGGGTTAGTGGGAAATATCTTACTGCTCCAACTGGTAGCGGCTCTAACGCAGATGATGCTGCAGCCAAGGCTTTTATCGAAATGTTTGGCTCTATTGTTGGCGGTATAATTCAATCAGGAACACCGCCTCCTGCAACACCAAAAGTCTGTTTTTATAATGGAATTAATTATACTGGATCTAAATTTTGTGTAAATGCAGGCACAAACAATAATAAGTTAGTTGGTTATTGGAATAATAAAATTTCATCCCTAAAGGTTGATTCGGGTGCTTCTGTTACAATATGCCGCAACTATTATTATGGTGGAGCATGCTTATCATATAATAATAACATGCCTGCACTGCCAGCGATAATAAATAATCAAACCTCATCTTTTCAGACATTTTGATGATTACACAAACAAGTGCCGCTTTTAAAAGGGTGGCTCTTGTTTATTTTGGCTATTTACCAATAGAATAAAATTTTTCATGCAATTTATAGATGCTAATATTCAAGTTGTTTTTAGAAAAGGGGGAGTTTTATTCACAGCATAGATAAAAAAATAAAATATCTCGCACAATAAAGATAAATAATGCACAATGATGCACAATGGTAAAATAGACTAAATCACTTGAGGTAATTATGTCATATCTTTTTTCTTATTTAAAAAACGTAATTCTATTAGCATTCAGTTTACTTGCCTTTTTCAACATTGCAGCTTTTGCAGGCACGCCTGCGCAAACTATTGATAGTGTAGATTTAAGAGATGGGCCAGGGCTAAAATATGACACAACTTATACTATTGAGGCGCAATCAGATATAATTGTTGAGCGTTGCCAAAAACGCTGGTGCTTGGTTAGCAACAAGTCTGCAAAGGGCTGGGTTTCTGTTGAGGATATTTCATTTGGCGTTAATGCAACAGGTGCGTATTCTGGCGTAAAGCGCGATCAGGCTTTGCAGGGGTCAGGTGAAATTTGTTTTTACACTGGCGATAATTTTTCAGGCGAGGCTATCTGTTCAAAAACTGGCATAGTGATGAAAGACCTTGCGCTTTATGGGCGTGATAACAGTTTTGCCTCTATTTCTATTGAGGGTGAGATTTCAGCAATGGTTTGCCGTGATAGGGATTTTTCTTCATATTGTGAAACAATCACCAAAGACCAGCCAACATTAGGCAAATTATTAAAATACTCTATCTCTAGCTATCGAGTTTGGTAAAGTTATTTTTTGCTATTTTTAGATTTAGTCATACCCCAAAATTTACTCATTGCTAAATATGTATATGATGCCGACCAGCCGATAAGCACCAGACCTGTTAAAGATTCTATTGAAGCAACAAAGCGCAAATGACCCTTTGGATAAATATCCCCCATGCCAAGTGTGGTATAATTTGCAGCAGAGAAATAAAAATAATCAAGCCAGCCACCCTCAAGATTGCCTGAAATTCCTCCTAAACTCCACTGATGTTGCATTAAGCCAAAAGCTAATGCAAATAGTGAGATTTCAGCAATATGGGCAATAAATACAACTGCTATGATTACCAGCAATCGTGCGCGTAATTTTACTGTCATACTTGGCAGAATATTAGAAACTGCCCGCAATAACTCATAATGAATAAACACGCTTAAAACTACTAAAATGAATGTAATTAATATGACAATTATCATGTTTCTTGACTCTCACTATGCTATTTGCTTCTTACATATCATGGTTTAGTTAGTGAGTAGCTAATCATTTTTAAAATTAGCAAACCTGATCTCAATCAATGAAATTCTCTTTATATGGGTGCATACTACATTTTGTAGGGGGCAGTATCTTTTAAAAAGATAAAGGAGAATGTCATGTTTACTTTCAAAAAAAATATTGGACTAGGAATTGTTTCAACTGCCCTATTAGTATTTAGTGGGGTAGCACTTGGTAGTGATGATTTTAGATATAGTTGTGAACAATCTGATATGCTCATGCCGTTGGTATGCTTTTATACTGACATAAATTATAAAGGTAAGAGCTATTGTGAAGCTGGTCAGCGCACCGTAAATAAGGTCGATAAAGCGCCTTGGAGGAATAATATCGAGTCTATTAGACTGTTTGATGGAGCTAGTGTGAAGATTTATAATCAATATGATCGGAATGGAGATTATAAATTTGTTGAAAGAAGTATTAAGCAACTTCCTCCAGAGTTTTTCAATAAAGTTCGTTCATACCGCACAGTAACATCAGAAACTGAAAGATCACCTATTCCTCCATCTTGGTGGTATCAGGAAATGTGTTCATATGAGTATTAGATTTGTTGAATTGTCAATTTAATATTTGAAGGAGCAGGACGGAGAAATCACCTTCGCCCTGTTCCCTTTACGTTCTGGATATGTTAAGTAGGATTAAATAAGATTCTATTTGGTGAAAAATGCCTATCGATAAAGATAAATCCCCCAATTCTACTAAAAAACAGGATAGTTTCTCTATCGATGATTTTTTGGGTGAAATTGAAAAAGCTGAGGATATTGAGGCAAGCAAGCGCTTACCACAAGAGCGCCTGAGAAATAAGCGCCGACTTGATCGAGAACAACGTCAAAAGCGTGAGCGAGAATTAAGAGCTACCACAAAAACATCTTTTCCAGATACGCCAACAGGCATGGCAAAAAAAGCACCAAAATCGGCGGCCAACCCAGTTGATCGCCCAACTAATATAGATGGCGGAACTATTCCCCTTTCGAGCGCAGAGATAGCAAGGAAAAAGAATAACGGCGGGGGTGTCGGGGTCGGGAGCATAGCGACCAACGGCGACATAGATAAAGATGGCGGGGGTGTCTCCGTGTCAAGCACGGGGCAGGCTCAAGTCGGGAGCGCAAGCGACCAACGGCGACAAACAAAAAGAGAAGGCTTTGCTGAAGCGCCGCAGGCTAGCTTCACTCCCGCACCTTCATCATCTCCTAGTGATGGCATAACAGCAACAGTTGCTGCCCTATCAAACCTAATTGAGCATGGGCGTGATGTAGTGGAGGGGGCAACCGCTTGGAAGCCGCATCGCCCAAAGCGACCAGAAAAGGTTGAGGGTGGTGTTAGGTTTGAGTTAGAAACCAAGTTCACCCCACAGGGCGATCAGCCAAAAGCAATTGCACAATTGGTTGAGGGCATAAATAATGGTGAAACCGATCAGGTTTTACTTGGCGTTACTGGCTCTGGCAAGACTTTCACCGCAGCGCAAATTATTGCTAAAACCCAGCGCCCCGCAATAATTTTAGCGCCTAATAAAACCCTTGCGGCGCAACTTTATGGTGAGTTTAAAAGTTTTTTCCCCAATAATGCGGTAGAATATTTCGTATCTTTTTATGACTATTACCAGCCCGAAGCTTATGTGCCGCGCTCTGATACTTATATCGAAAAAGATTCACAAATTAACGAGCAAATTGATAGAATGCGCCACGCTGCTACCCGCGCTTTGCTTGAGCGGGACGATACAATAATTGTTGCCTCAGTCAGCTGTATTTATGGCATTGGCTCGGTTGAAACTTATACGTCTATGATTTTTGATGTTGAGGTTGGGCAGGTAATTGACCAACGTCAATTGCTCAAAGATTTGGTTGCATTACAATATAAGCGGGCGGACGCTGGGTTTGCTCGCGGGGCTTTTAGGGTGCGTGGTGATACGGTTGAAATCTTCCCCGCTCACCATGATAAAGCCGCTTGGCGCATCATCATGTTTGGTAATGAAATTGAGGCAATTGTTGAGTTTGACCCGTTAACCGGCAAGAAGTTGCAAAAGCTAAAAAAAGTGCGCATCTATGCTAATTCGCACTATGTTACACCACGCCCCACTCTTTTACAGGCGATGAAATCTATTAAATCTGAGTTGAAATGGCGACTTGATGAGCTTAATGATGCAGGGCGATTGCTTGAGGCGCAACGGCTTGAGCAGCGCACATTATTTGATTTGGAAATGATAGAGGCAACGGGAGTTTGCGCTGGCATTGAAAATTATTCGCGCTATCTAACGGGTAGAAATCCAGGTGAGCCGCCCCCTACTTTATTTGAATATCTGCCCGATAATGCACTGATTTTTGTTGATGAAAGCCACGTGACGATTGGCCAGCTTGGCGCAATGTATCGTGGTGATTTTCGCCGTAAAGCTACGCTTGCAGAATATGGTTTTCGCTTACCAAGCTGTATGGATAACCGCCCCTTGCGCTTTGAGGAGTGGAACGCCATGCGCCCGCAATCCATCTATATTTCAGCAACTCCGGGCAAGTGGGAAATGGCGCAAACTGATGGTGAATTTGTCGAGCAAATCATTCGCCCAACAGGACTAATCGATCCACCAGTAGAAATCCGCCCAGCCAGAACGCAAGTGGACGATGTAATTGACGAAGTGCAAAAAGTCGCCAAACAAGGCTATCGCACTTTGCTAACCACGCTAACCAAAAAAATGGCAGAAGATTTAACGCAATATATGCATGAGCAGGGAATTCGAGTGCGCTATATGCATTCAGATATTGATACGCTAGAGCGCATAGAAATTATCCGTGATTTGCGACTTGGCGCATTTGATGTGTTGGTTGGGATTAACCTATTGCGAGAAGGCTTAGACATTCCTGAATGCGCCCTCGTTGCCATTCTTGATGCTGATAAAGAAGGTTTTTTACGCTCAGAAACAAGCCTAATTCAGACCATTGGTCGAGCGGCTAGAAATGTTGAGGGCAGGGTGATTTTATATGCCGATAAAATAACTGGCTCAATGGAGCGAGCGCTTGCCGAAACCGACCGCCGCAGAGAAAAACAAAAAGCCTATAATGAACAGCATGGCATAACTCCAAAATCAATAAAATCAGGCATAAAAGATATTGTTAGTTCAGTATATGAAGGCGACTACGTAACCACCTCAACAGGAATAGATGAAAGCGGCAATCAAAGAGTGCATATTGGCGACAATCTAGCAAAAACCATCAAGAGCCTCGAGAGCGAAATGCGTCAAGCAGCAACAAACCTAGAATTCGAAAAAGCCGCCAGATTAAGAGATGAAATAAAGCGATTGCAGGAATTGGAACTTGAGAGTTTGGATTCTCATCTAGGGAAGTAATTTTAATTTCATCTCGCGAGCTTTATGCGGGTCGCTGGCCGTGCAGCGCCCCGCGGGAGGGGCAGGATTTAGAGCAGCACGGTTTTAGTGCATTATGATAAACCTGATACGACCCGTGAAGCAAAAGGCAATGCGATGAAATAAAGCGGCTTAGGGAGATAGAGCTGGATATTTGTAACCGCTCGTTGTCATTATCAATTTTCTTACCTAAACTACTCTAAGCAAGGTTCAATGTCATTCTGAACGAAGTGAAGAATCTTAAATGGCTTCAGCAAAGATTCTTCACTTCGTTCAGAATGACAGCAAACTTACACTAACTTCCCTCTCCCCTAACGGGAGATGAGCCTGCCCCGTGCCTGACACGGGGTGGCACGCAAAGCGTGACAGGTGAGGAGTTTAGCTATAACAAAGACCAGCCTACCCATCAACAAGTCTCACTGTTCAATAACACATTTCTTACCACCATCATCAAGTGCGACATAGGTGAAATGACCTTCAGTTACTTTTTCACGAATTGCCATTCTGTCGCGCCTTGCCCATGCTTCTATTGCTATGGTGATGGAGGTTTTTCCTATTTTTATTATGTCTGTATATACGCATAAAACATCGCCAACTTTTACAGGCGCGATGAAGGTCATGGCGTTTACGCCTACTGTTACGACACGGGTTTTGGTTACCTGCACTGCTGCAACGCCGCCAGCAATATCCATTTGGCTTAGCACCCAACCACCAAAAATATCGCCCGATGGGTTGGTATCTGCTGGCATTGCAACAATGCGAATGGTTAGTTTGCCATGCGGCTCGTTTGATTGTGCTTGTTCAACCATTATCACTATCCTTATTTTATTTTATTGCCCCCGTTTCGGGTACGGGGCAGGCTGTTGGTCGCTTTGCTCCCGACTTGAGCCTGCCCGTGCTTGACACGGGGACACCCCCGCCGTTTATTCTTAATGTCGCCGTCGCATCTTGCAGATGCTTCCCCGACA
The DNA here is from genome assembly GCA_026989045.1 of Hyphomicrobiales bacterium. Lineage (GTDB taxonomy): Bacteria > Pseudomonadota > Alphaproteobacteria > Rhizobiales > Devosiaceae > S141-66. The sequence continues at coordinate 13,707 of JALSJY010000128.1, forward strand.
CCCCCGCCGTTTAACTCAAATTCTAGGGTAGGGCTGCTCTCTTCCTCAACAGGCCAAGAGCCAGTTTTTTCTTCCCAATGTTTGCGGCAAAGTGAAACATAGCGCTCATTGCCCCCAATTGCTACCTGATCACCTTCTATTAGCACTGCGCCATCATCACCAAGTCGAACAACCATAGTCGCCTTTGCCCCGCAATGACAGATTGTGCGGATTTCTCGCAAGATGTCAGCAATTGCTAATAATTCAGAAGATCCAGGAAATAATTTACCCTGAAAATCGGTTCTTAAGCCATAGCACATAACAGGCACGCCTAATCTATCGGCAACTCGGGCTAACTGCCAGACTTGTTGCTTGGTTAAAAATTGCGCCTCATCAACAAATATGCAATTTATTGGTTGTTTTTCTAGGTCAGATTTTATCGCTAGAAAAAGATCATCGCCTTCTGAAAATAACTTAGCAGTTGCTTTAAGTCCAATGCGTGAAGCTATTGTGGTTATTCCTGCTCTGTCGTCAAGGGCGGCGGTGAATAAAATTGTGTTCATGCCACGTTCACGATAATTATGTGAAGCTTGTAACAGCAGGGTAGATTTGCCTGCGTTCATTGCGGCATAAGAGAAGTAGAGTTTGGCCAAGTTAATAGCTCCAAATTAAATTTATTATTGCCTTAGCTTAATATGCTAAACTGATAGGCAAAAGAGAAAAATAATTTACTTCACAAAAACGCCCTTTTTTGTTTTTAACAGCTTTACTTGCGGGAGCGATTTGGAGATTTATATGTTTCACTCAAAGTTCAAGGTTTTTATAATTAGTTTATTGGCGCTTATGTTTGCTTCTGTTTCAGCACAATCAGCAGGGTTTGATCCAACAGGACTATGGCAAGCAGATGATGGTGAAAGCCGTTATGAGGTATCTCTTTGTGGAGATGGAAGCCAGCTTTGTGCTAAGTTGGTCTGGATACAACCTGATAAAATCAAAGCTGCAAATAAGGTCTATATTGATACTTATGTAGTCAATAAAATCAGCCGAGCAACAAACCGCGAATGGCGAGGAAAAATCTCTCTTTATGGTCATACAATTTCTGGTAAGGTGACGGCTATTCACCAAGACAGACTAATGGTAAACGGTTGTGCCTTAATTGTTATTTGTGTTCGCAAAGGGCTAAACAGAATGGCAGCTGCTGAGTGATTTTGCTGTAATAAGTCCCTATTGCAGGCATACAATGTTCAAAGGATTCTGCCCCCTTAAACTTTTTAATGTTACCCCAATCTCTAATGTCACTCTGAGCAAAGCGAAGAGTCTTAGAAGAGTCTTATATGATAGGGAAAAGATCTTTTGGCTTCGCTCAAGATGATAATGAAGCTGAGATAAGGTGGCGTGAAAGGCTTAACCTCAATTTCTATTTCGCATCATTGCTGGCACGCTTTCGACTAATATTATTGATAAGAAAATCAAAAATGCGCCAAAATATCCGACCAATAACAATCTCTCGCCCATAATAACAGCACCGCCAATTGCTGCAAACATACTTTCTCCTGATAGTATTATTGCAGCATTTGCGGGTGGCACATGCATTTGACCAACGGCCTGAAGAGTGAAGGCAACAGCAGTAGAAAACACACCAGCATATATAATTTCAATCCAGCCAGCACTAATGCCAGCAATTGTAGGGCTTTCAAACACAACAGCCCCTGCGCTTGAAAAAAGACCAGCAAATAAAAATGGCAAACATGAAACAACAAGCGGTAATTTGCTCATTCGAGCCGCATAGCCAAGACCTAAAACGTGTAAAGCCCAAAAAACAGCACTAGAAATTACCAGCCAATCACCAAATTTTATTTTCTCAAGTGACCCCCCAGTTAGCAAGAACAACCCTCCCATTGCGAGGGGGACGCAAAGCCAAACGATATTATGTGGTTTTGTGCGAAAAACTATCAGCAATATCAAAGGAACAAAAAACACATAAAGGCCTGTTAAAAAGCCAGCATTGGTAACACTAGTGCTTACCAATCCCCATTGTTGCAACCATGAGCCAATGAAGAAATTAACGCTTAGAAATAATATTATCGCCCATTCTTTTTGGCTTAATTTTATGCCGCGCTTTTTATATTCTTGCCATGCAAGAGGAGCCACAACCAAACCACCAAGTAAATATCTTGCCCCAATAAAGGTTAGCGGTTCCATGCTATCCATTGCAGACTTCTGTGCAATAAAAGCAAAGCCCCAAATTGCGGTAGCAAGTATAAGTAATAATGTTGCGCTAAATCTATTCATATCAGCTTGGTAGCTGGTTATTATAACTCTCGCAATGATAATTTTAGTAAATAAAAACCCCGCTAGAATTTCTCCTAACGGGGAGGGTATTTATATTGAAATTGAATTAGTTATTTCGTTTGCCAAAGCCCTGCACGCCACCAGTTTGTATGCTAGCACCTTGCATTTTCATTGCAGCCTTTTGCTCATCGCTTAGACTATCAAAAAAAGCCTCTAATTTAGGTAACACTTCATCAATTGCAACAATCATAGCGCTCATATTATTGCGCTGAACATTAAGGCGGGTAATAATATTAACGTCATTCATCGCTACTCCATCTACTCTTGGGTTAGAGCAGGTGTCAGCATAACCAGTTTGCGCGCTTAGTGCAGAGGTTTTAAGATCATCAAACAGAGATTTTTGTTCAACGTTAAGATTAAATTTTTCACTTACATTTCCAAATATTGTTTCAAGGCGTGTTGCTCCGTTATTAGAGCAGGCAAAGCTAATGAAACCGCCATTAGCGCCGCGCATTTTATTACCAGATCGTTGCATTTGACCCTGAGCATGTGCTTTTTGATGCATCTGGTTGAATTTTTGCTGTCCCTGATTTCCTGATCCCGGACCAAAAGCGTAAGCTGCTGGAGCAAGCGCGACTACAGCTAGAGTTCCTGCAATTGCAGAAGTGATAATGAGGGAAGATTTTTTGAATTTTGTATTTTTTGCATAAATCATGGCTATATCCTTAATATTTATTCTTTTGGAGGTCTAAAATATGATCAATATTTATCAATCTATAAGCAACATAAATGAGCCAAACTTTCCGCAACATGACGCACAGATGAAAAATTGGTAATGCTGTTAAGGTTTGTTTTTACTTCACGCTTTTGTGAATAGGAGATTGTTGACCTTCCACTAGGTGGAAGCGCTAGCCATTAAGTAACAATTTTATATAATATACTGCTTAGGGTTTGTATAATGTTAAATAAATTAAAAGAAAAAATGACACCAATTATAATTGGCGTGTTTTTACTTGGTGGTGCTTATATTATGTTTACAAATAATAATGGCTCAAACCCAAGCGCTTCAGCACAAATTGTTGATGTAAAAGTGCCGCAATTATCTAAAGTAGCTAAACAGGGTGAGGTTTTATTTAACGAGAGCTGCGCTTCTTGTCATGGTGCAAATGCTGGTGGTAGCGATAAAGCTCCCTCACTCATATTAGGCATATATAACCCCGGTCATCATGCTGATGAA
>JALSJY010000129.1 GCA_026989045.1 Hyphomicrobiales bacterium
CATTGCTTGTGGGATAATTACTAAGCCTAATACTTTATCTTGCTCAAGACCGATTGATAAAGCAGCTTCTGTTTGCCCTTTGTTAACTGAGAGAATTCCTGCACGAACCGCTTCTGCAATATTTGCTGCATGATAGATGCTCAAAGCCACAAATAACGCCAAAAACGCTGGTGGCAAGCTCGCACCTCCCTGAAAATTAAATCCTTGCAAAGTAGGCACGTCCCATTTAAGGGGCATACCTGTTGCAAAAAATGTAATGATTGGTAATAAAACTATCAGTGCGAGTGAGATAAGAAATGTTGATTTTTGCTCACCAGTCTGATCTTGAATTTTATGCGCTCTTTTCTTGATTATTATCACAGCAATGATGGCGATAAATAGAGCTAAAGCGCTTAGCCAAAATAGATTACCAAATATTGGGGTTGCGAAATAAAGCCCGCGATTATTTAGTAATAATGTTTCAGCGCCAAATGAAAGATCAATGGTTTTCCTTACTACTGGAAGCAAAGAGAAAATACCAATAAACCAAAAAATAATTTGAATGAGTAATGGAGTGTTACGAAATACTTCAACAAAGGCGAGTGCTACATTCGATACCAGCCAGTTTTTCGAAAGGCGTAATACGCCAATAAAAAAACCTAGAATTGTGCTAGCAATGATAGCAAAGAATGAGATGAGTAAGGTGTTGAGCGCGCCAATGATAAATATGTCGCGATATGTTCCAACTCCGGGGGTATATTCGATTAACTTGAATTCAGTATCAAATCCCGCCGTAGTATTAAAAAAGCCAAAGCCCGTAGACATGCCTCGCATATCAAGGTTATGGGCGGTATTGCTAGCTAGATAATATAATACCCAGCCAACTATTCCAGCAGTTAAAAGCTGATAAAAAACAGAACGCACACGTTGATCTTGAAAGAAGTTAAATTTTTCTTTTGGCCTTAAACGTATTTTGCTTTTTTTAACTTTACTTTGTGCCACTAATCCCCCCCGAGATTTAATAAGATGTGTATAAAAATGGTGCCAAACCATTACAGCTCGGCACCACTTATAGGTTAGTTATTAACGCATTGGAGGTGAATACATTAGACCACCATTTGTCCAAAGAGCATTTAGAGTGCCTTCACGTTCAATGCCGATACCTTGAGGGCCATTACCCATATAGGCTTCATAGATTTCGCCATAATTGCCGACACCTTTGATGATGTTATAAGCCCAGTCTTTATCTAGACCTAAACCAACATTCAAATTCCCTTCGGCTCCTAGCATACGAAGTACGTTAGGATCTTTTGAAGTATTGCGCATTTCATCAACATTAGCTTGAGTAATGCCTAATTCTTCAGCATTAACAAGCGCATACACAGTCCAGCGAACGATATTTGCCCAACCATCGTCACCTTGACGAACAGCAGGAGCAAGTGGCTCTTTTGAAAGCGTTTCAGGTAAAATCATGTGATCTGCTGGAACAGGGAAAGAAGAAATATTTCCTGCCATTGATGACTTATCACCTGTCACCGCATCGCAACCACCATTCAGATATGTATCATCACGAACATTATAATCTTCAAATGTTACATTTGAGATATTTAGATCATTTTTACGAGAAAAATCTGTAAGGTTTAGCTCTGTAGTTGTGCCAGTAGTCACACATACTTTAGCTCCTTTAAGTTCAAGAGCATTTGTAATTCCGCTATCTTTGCGAACAGTAAAACCCTGACCATCATAAAAGTTAGGTGGCATAAAATCTAAGCCAAGCTGAGTATCACGGGTTAATGTCATAGTAGCAGTACGTGAAAGCAAGTCACTTTCGCCATTTGCTAATGCAGTAAAGCGAGCTTGGCTAGTAACTGATTGAATCTCTAGTTTGGTGACGTCGCCAAACACAGCAGCTGCAACAGCTTTACAAACTGAAACATCAAGACCATACCAATTTCCATCAGCATCTAAATTATAATAACCGGGGGATGGCGTGCCAACTTGGCAACGCACATGCCCACGCTCTTTTACAGTATCAAGAGTGCTTTGCGCATAAGCAACGCCGACCCCAGACAGGGTCATTGCTGTAGCAATAGCAAGTAAAGCTATATTTGTTTTAATTTTCATATTTTATCTCCCTTTGAGTTAGAAAGCAGTTTAGGCATTTGGCATTAAAGCAGTCCAATGCTTTAATTAACACTATTGATGCAAAAATTGCATTGCTCCTGTTATTCATACGATATAGCTATCAATTATGCATGGACATGGTTTTGCGCAGGCAGAAATTCTTTTAATATCTTTTATTTTTTTGGATAGACATGCCTGCTTTTACATAGGCAGGTCATTTTCTTGTTCCAGCAGCACTTGCCAGAACTCTTCTACCCTAGGTTCGCTATGTTTCAGACAGCGATAAATCCTGATATCGACACCAATATCATCTGCTGGCTCTGCTGCCCGAACCAGCACCCCTTTTACCAACTCATCAGCAACAAAAGCGCTTGGCATCCATGCCATGCCAAAACCCTCAATAGCCATCGCCTTGAGGGTTGTGGCGATCGAGGTTTGATAAACTGATTTGAAGGTAAGGTCGCTATATCTGTTTTTCATGTGGCGCATGATTGGCCATGGTGAATGTTTGGACAAGGTATGAAGGCATGGAATAGGCTTCTTGGGCTTGTCT
>JALSJY010000130.1 GCA_026989045.1 Hyphomicrobiales bacterium
GCTCAGGAGCTGTAATACTAACCCCGCCCTCACTAATTTCTGAGCCATTTGTAAATTCATCGATAAATGCTTGCACCTCATCACTTATAGCAAAAGCAGAACTAAGTGGTAGTATAGAAATTGTTATAATGCCAGCTCCTGTAAGGGATAAGGCACTTCTTCTTGATAGATTCATAAACAAACTCCAATTCATAACAACAATAAATACCATTTTTGCAATATATCAGAAATAGGCAAAAACTGCAACAAATTCATGCCATTTCATCTCACAATTTGTTGTTTTGAGTATAATGGAATATACTATAGATTAAAGTGATAAGGGAGGAAAAATGAGATTATATTTAAAACCATTATCACTAGCTATATTATTTATTATTTTTTCAGCATCACACTCACTAGCACAGACAAAATTACTTATGTTTGAAACTAAGGGCTGTTATTGGTGCGAAAAGTGGCGCGAAGAGGTGGGGGTGATTTATAATAAAACACCTGAAGGCAAATTAGCTATATTACAAGTTGAACCATTAACTAAAGCTGCACAAAAACAATATGACTTGAAATCAGCTATTTTTTATTCACCAACCTTTGTTTTAATTGATGACAAAAAAGAAATTGGTCGAATTGAGGGCTACCCCGGTGCAGATTTCTTTTGGGGAATGTTAGAAAAACTGATCGAAAAATTTGAACAAGTTGATCCTGTTTCTTAAAAAGCTCTAAGGCAAGCGCCAATCATGATTATTGTGCTGATTAGTTTGCGAGCCCTAATCCCCTGCCTTGATTATCATTTCGCTTTCTTCTTCATAAGGCTTAATCCACTTTAGGCTTTCTCGCAATTTAACAACATCTCCTACAATAATAATTGTAGGTCCCTTTATATTTGCCTCCATTGCCTTTTGGTTAATATTCTCCATATTACCAATGATAACTGTTTGATTTTTTCTGGTTGCATTATCAATTAAAGCAACTGGAGTATTTAATTTTGCTCCATGCTTTATAAACCCGCTGGCTAAAGTTTGCAGATTATTTAACCCCATATAAATAACAACGGTTTGATTCGAGCGCATTAAACTATCCCAATCAATATCCAAAGCCCCATCTTTACCATGTGCCGTTATAAAGGTGCATGACTGCGCATAGTCACGATGCGTTAAGGGAATGCCAGCATAAGAAGCAGCGCCAGTTGCCGCTGTTATTCCAGGAACAATTTGAAACGGAATATTATTCTCGCTAAGTAATTCTATTTCCTCTCCACCTCGCCCAAATAGAAATGGATCGCCACCTTTAAGGCGCAAAACACGTTTGCCTTGCCTTGCTAAATCAACCATAAGCTGGCTAATTTCCTCTTGCGCCATTGTGTGATTATTTGCCCTTTTCCCAACATTTATTCGCTCAGCATCTCGCCTAATAAGTGGAAAAATCTCATCACCAACCAACCTATCATATAAAACAACATCACAATATTGCATCAATCTAAGGGCGCGAAAAGTAAGCAAATCTGGATCACCAGGCCCCGCTCCAACTAGATATACTTCACCTGTTTTTTGCTTATTTTTATTAAATTCAATTGCATCAAGTTCTTTTCCAAGCAGCTCCTGAGCCCTATCAACATTGCCAGATAAAAATGAGTTACCAACAGTGCCTTCAATCAATTTTTCCCAAAAAAACCTTCTGTTCTTAGTTGGTTTAACTTTACTAGCAATTTCTTGGCGAAAGCTCCCTAAAAAATTAGCCAGCCGACCATAATTATGAGGGATAAGGGTTTCTAACTTTACCCGCAACGTGCGGGCAATAATAGGCGCTTTACCCCCTGATGAAATTGCCACAACCAATGGCGAACGATCAAGAATTGAGGGGGTTATAAAATCGCAATATTTATAAACATCTGCAACATTGATGAGAATAGAATATTTTTGCGCCATTTCATAAAGAAATTTATCACGCTTCTCATCTTCTGATGCGCCATAGATAATCAAACAATCTTTAAAATCTTCCTCTTTTGGCAAACGCTTAAAATGAGTTAGACGTTGATTATCTAAAAGAGGTAAAAAGTCATCGCATAATTGCTCGCTAAAAACATTAACATTCGCACCAGCATCAAGCGCTCTTTGCGCACGCCTTGCTGCAATCATTTTACCACCATCAATCAAAATTTTGCGGTTTTTTATATTTAAAAAAATAGGTAGGAAATCCATTAAATGCTTCTTTTTGCTTATTTTTTAGACCAGTTTAAGAAATCATTTCCTAAACTTTCGGCGCTTTGTTGATCAATCTCAATAACAGTAAAACGCCGCCCCTCTTTAATAGTTAGGCGCAACATTTTTAGACCAGTTTCATATTCAACTTTTTTAAGATTGATAGTTCGCCCAAAGGGCAATTCATAATCTGATAAATTACTTACCCGCTCTTCACCCTGATTACTCATATTGTAACCCTTTAGTAAAAGCTGCTTCCAATTTCCATTCCCATTTTTTAGGCGTATCACGATAATCTGGCTTAACGTCAAATTCTAAAAACATCTGCCCAGATTCTCCTGCATGAGCAACTAAATTCTCTAGTGCAGCAAAACTATCTACTTCTGGATATTGAATTATTAACTCACTTAATTTAGCCATTTCACTCTCCTGATATTCTATTATGAAAACGCACTCGATACATTATTCTTGCCGCCGTCGGGGCTTGCAGCCCCTTCCCCGGCACCCCCGCCGTTATTCTTGTAGTCTTTATTCTTGCCGCCGTTATTACCTCTTCCTCGCTCACGCCACTAGGGCTGGCCGCCGCTTCACCTTCATAATTGCTATCAAAGCCAGTTCTATTATGCAGCGAATTATTACAAATAACCCCCTGCCCTGCTTTAAGTTTTATTTCATGTATAAACTCATCTTCATTTTCTAAGATAGATTGCAAATAAGTAACTGCTTGTTTTGTTATTTCGTCATCTTTCCACTCAATATATTTTTTACGAGCACTATAGCGCATATAAAGAATTTCACCTGTTGCATTGGTGCTAAAAACAGGCCCAACACTCTTTGCTCTGAGCTTACCATTCTCATCAATATTTTCAGGAATACTCAGAACTTGTGGGTGCATAAGAGCTTTTATAAATTCAGGATTATGATCGCGAACCCTAATATAGGCAATTTCATTATCCAAAAACTGATTAACTCCCCCATCGCTTGCTTGTCTAAAACAATGAAGAACCATAGATTGGATTTGCTCATCTGGAGCATTATAATATCCATCTGTATGCCAATTCATACCCTTATTTGAATATGGAACATAGTTTTTTTGCGCTGGCTTGTTAGAAATTGTTAAAGCAACAACTCCATTTTTACCAGCTGAGCGATGGTCTTCAGCCATTTTGAGAGAAAAACTTTTCGCAAATTTGCGCAAATCCACCTCAACCTTATCCTGATTGTCAGATGGTGCAGTTTGATAAATAGCCATATTTGTTTGGCTACAGCTCTGTTTAACTGCCAACAATTCCTTATTACTAAGGTTAGCCAAGTCGTCTATTTTAATGATATCAGCTTGTTGATAATTTCTTGCTTGCTCTAATTTTTGCGCTCGCCATTTAGCATAAGCAACATCTGAGGCAAGATAAAATGGTGAACTGCTTGAAATTTGTGAATAATTATTTTCCATATTTGCCTGCTAAATCACTTTTTAAAAACTATCTCATTTAACTCTTAAACAGATTCAACAAAAAAAACACCTGTCAAGTCTATACAGAAGCGAAATTCTATTTTATATGTAAAAAATGGTATATATCAATATTGCTAAAAATCAAACTCAATCTGGATATAAAATTTTAGACGAAAATTTATAAAAGCAAGAAATTATCAAAGTAAGACATAAGTGCGGGAGGATTTATGAAAAACGACAATATGCAAGGCGACCCTAAAGCGGGCAAGCAACACGCAACTCCAATTTTAGACGAGCTAGAGAGCGGGCCATGGCCTAGCTTTGTTACTGGCCTCAAAAGATTACGTGATTCTAAAGATAAAAAATATGCCCCAATGATGAATGATTTATTGGGTCAACTTGAACATTCTTATGAAGAACGTAAGGGCTTTTGGAAAGGCGGCACACTTTCTGTTTACGGTTATGGTGGCGGCGTTATTCCTCGTTTTTCTGAAGTTGCAGAAGAATTTCCAGAATCAAAAGAGTTTCATACTCTTCGCATTATGCCTCCTCCTGGATTTCATTACACCACCGATATTTTACGCAAATTATGTGATATTTGGGAAGAGCATGGCTCGGGTCTAATTGCTCTTCATGGTCAATCTGGCGACATAATGTTTCAAGGTTGCACCTCTGAAAATACACAAATAGCCTTTGATGAATTAAATAAATTAGGCTTTGATCTTGGCGGAGCAGGCCCTGCACTTCGCACAGCCATGTCATGTGTTGGTGCTGCTCGTTGCGAGCAATCTTGTTTTGATGAGGGTCGTGCACATCGTGGTATTATCAACAAATTCTTAGATGAAATGCACCGCCCATCACTTCCTTATAAATTTAAATTTAAATTTTCTGGTTGTGGCAATGATTGCGTTAATTCAATCCAGCGCGCAGATTTTGCACTAATTGGCACTTGGCGCGACGACATGAAAGTCAACCAAGAAGAAGTCAAAAAACACATAGCTAAAAAGGGACGTAAATATACAATCGACACGGTTATTTCTATGTGTCCAACAAGAGCCCTCTCACTAAATGATGATGATACACTTGATGTTGATAATAAATCTTGTGTTCGTTGCATGCACTGTATCAATGTTATGACCAAAGCTCTCTCCCCTGGTGATGATCGTGGTGCTTCTGTAATGATAGGCGGCAAACGCTCATTAAAAGTTGGCGATATGATGGGTATAATGGTGTTGCCATTCATCAAATTAGAAACTGATGAGGATTTTGAAAAATTAGAAGAATTTGCTGAAACTTGCATTGAATTTTTTGCTGATAACGCGCTTGAACATGAGCGAATTGGTGAAACTATTGATCGCATTGGTTTACCAGCCTTTCTTGAAGGTGTTGGGGTTGAGGCAGATCCAAACATGGTCAATCACCCACGCACTTCCTCTTATGTCAGAACCGATGATTTTGATGAGGAAGCCGCAAAATGGTTTGAAAGAAAAGCAAAACAAGAAGGCAGAGCAATAAATGATGAATGATTAGAAGGGATTTTAAACATTCATCAACTTATTTTCTAGGAGGAATTATGAGCGAAGCACAAGAAAAACCAAGAACAGCAGATGAGGTTGGCGTACCAGACCATCATCAGTATATGCACCCACTATTAAATAAAAATCATGGCAATTGGGATTACCATGATCGCCCTCGCGCTGGTGTTTTGCGCCATGTTAGCAAGAGCGGAGATGTAGTATTTTCTGTTCGCGCAGGAACACAGCGCCAAATGGACGTTTATACTATCCGTAAACTTTGCGATATTGGTGATGAATATGGCGATGGCCATGTGCGTTTCACTACCAGATCAAATATTGAATATATTATTGCAGACGAAGCAAAAGTTGCACCAATGATAGAGGCCTTAGAAGAAGCAGGTTTCCCCGTTGGTGGCACAGGTGCTTCTGTATCTATGATTTCTCACACCCAAGGCTGGTTACATTGTGATATCCCTGGAACGGACGCTTCTGGCGTTGTAAAGGGGTTAATGGATTATCTGCACAAAGAATTTATTCAAGAGCGTATGCCAAACCGAGTGCGAATTACTACTTCTTGTTGCCAAATAAATTGCGGTGGTCAGGGAGATATTGCAATCAATGTGCAATATACTAAACCACCAACAATCAATCATGATCTAGTTGCTAATGTATGTGAGCGCCCTGCGGTTGTAGCTCGTTGCCCAGTTGCCGCCATTCGCCCTGCAATGGTTGATGGCAAACCATCGCTAGAGATTGATGAAAAGAAATGTGTCTGTTGCGGTGCTTGTTATCCGCCCTGCCCACCAATGCAAATAAATGGTGCAGATTCTACAAAAATCGCAATTTGGGTTGGTGGCAAACATTCAAATGCTCGCTCAAAGCCAACTTTCCATAAGTTAGCAATAGCAAACCTACCAAATAACCCACCGCACTGGCCAGAAGTTGGTGCTGTTGTTCGTAAAATCATTGAGGCATATAAGGCAGATGCCAAAGACTGGGAGCGTATGGGTGAATGGATTGATCGTATTGGCTGGAAAGCATTTTTTGATATGACAGACTTAGCTTTCACCAAGCATCATTTAGATACTTGGACTGGCGCTCGCAAAAATATGAACTCATCATCACATATTCATTTTTAGGAGAATAATCTGATGAAATTTGGAATTCTTATAAGCGAAGGACCATATACGCATCAGGCGGCTGATAGTGCTTTGCACTTTACCAAAGCCGCACTTGAGGCCGGTCATGAAATTGAACGTGTATTCTTCTATCATGATGGGGTTAATGTTGGCACACGCCTTTCTGTCCCACCACAAGATGAGAGAAATCTTCAACAAGAGTGGAGCGCTTTAGCTAAGGAACATGAGCTGGATTTGGTTATTTGCATTGCAGCAGCACAGCGCCGAGGTCTGTTAGATGAAAATGAAGCCAAACGGCAGGGCAAAGACGCTAATAATATTGCTGATGGTTTTAGAATTTCTGGTCTTGGCCAGTTAATTGAAATGGGCATCTTAAGTGATCGCCTAATGACATTTGGCGATTAGGAGAGAAAAATGAGCGAAGTAGTTAAGAAATTTCTCTATGTAAACCGTAAAGCACCTTATGGCACAATTTATGCGCTTGAAAGTTTAGAGGTTGTGCTTATTGGAGCGGCCTTTGATCAAGATGTAAGCCTTGCTTTCCTTGATGATGGCGTATTTCAGCTTACCAAGGGACAAGACACAAAGGCAATTGGGGTTAAGAATTTTTCACCCACATATCGTGCGCTTGGCGATTATGAGGTTACAAAACTTTATGTTGAAAAACAATCACTTGAGGAGCGTGGTTTAAGTGAAGACGATTTGCAAGAATTAGTGTGGGAAGATGAGGACGATGATTGGGCAGAAAAGCCGTCTATCAGAATTATTGACCGTAAAGAAATGGCAGCTTTAATGGCTGACCAAGACGTTGTTTTGAGTTTTTAGGAAAGAAGATTATGTCAACATTACATACAGTGAATAAATCGCCCTTTGCTACAAATGCTCTTAAAAGCTGTTTAGATCATGTTAGCGACGGTGATAGCATTTTACTAATCGAAGACGGTGTTTATGGTGCTTCTAATAATAGCGCCATGGCGGATATGGTTAAAGCAAAAATGAAACAAATTTCTATCATTGCGCTTAAACCAGACCTCGATGCACGAGGAATAGACGAAACACGTTTACTTGAAGGAATCAGCACAACAGATTACGCTGGTTTTGTAGAAATGGCCGCCAAGCACGACTTAAATCAAGCTTGGTTATAAATATAATTTTAAACGATAATAAGGAATAACATATGGCATATGACGTAAATGGAACAGTAGTAGAGCATGATGAAGAGGGCTATATCACCAATCTTGACGATTGGAGCAAAGAGCTGGCAGATGTTATCGCAAAAGCTGAAGAAATTGAAATGACCGACGAGCATTGGGCAGTGGTAAATTTTTTACGTGAATATTATGACGAATATCAAATTGCCCCAGCTGTTCGTGTTTTAGTTAAGGCGATTAAAAAATCTATGGGTCCTGAAATTGGAAATAATAAATATATGTATGAATTATTTCCTTATGGCCCAGCTAAACAAGCTTGTAAAATTGCAGGTTTGCCCAAGCCCACTGGCTGCGTATAAGAGAGCCCACTGGCTGCGTATGATTAAGTTTTAAGGCTGTATCTAGGGAAATACAGCCTTTTGATAAAACTGCTTTAAGCTTTAAGAATTTTAAGGGAGGACAGGCGTGATTTCTGTCATTTATGCACTGTTATTTTATATTGCTACTTTACTGCTAGTCGTTGGATTAGCGGTAAAAATATACCAATATGCAAAAACTCCAGCGCCGCTAAAAATCCCAACCATGCCAGCTCCATTAACAAAGACTGGCGTTGGCTTTCGCCTATTTCGTGAAGTGGCATTTTTTGAAAGTCTGTTCAAATCTAACAAATGGATTTGGCTGTTTGGTTATATTTTTCATCTTGCTTTGCTTTTGGTTTTATTGCGTCATATTCGCTATTTTCAAAGCGATGTCTGGTGGTGGGTAGCGCTTATTCAGCCAATTGGAATTTATGCTGGCTTTGCGATGTTCTTGGCACTTAGTGCATTACTCCTAAGGCGTATAATTATTGCCAGAATTCGCTATATTTCCAGCCCTTCTGATTATTTAATGTTATTGCTTTTACTTGGAATTGCAGCCTCTGGTTTAGCAATGAAATTTGTCTCACATACAGATATTATTGCTGTTAAATCCTATATGTTAGGATTATTAAGCTTCCAAATTGGCGATTTGCCAACCCACCCTGCATTGCTCATTCATTTAGGCGCAGTTGCTTTATTGATGATTATTTTTCCAATTTCCAAATTACTACACGGCGTTGGTATTTTCTTTAGCCCTACTCGCAATCAAGTTGATAATTCTCGTGAAAAACGTCACATCGCTCCTTGGGCAAAAAAGCTAGAAGAAGGTGAGGATAGATAATGGTTGAGCTAGATATTAAACATAAAAAACCCACAAAACCATATATAGACCCGCTTGAAATGCCAAAACTAGCATGCGGTGCAATGGCAGATATCAAACCATATCCCGCTCACTCCCAACATAATACTGACCTTGGTTTCCCACCTGAACTTATTGATAATTGGAAAGAGGTTGCGATTGCCAAAATTGGTGAATTAGCAAAGAAAAACCGTGCCTTTAAGGTCTATCTTGATATTTGCGTAAAATGCGGCGCTTGCACCGATAAATGCCATTACTTTCTTGGCTCTGGTGATCCAAAAAATATGCCTGTTGCTCGCCAAGACCTATTGCGCTCTGTTTATCGGCGTTATTATACTTTTGCAGGGAAATATTTCCCATGGCTTGTTGGCGCACGCGATCTCACTAAAGAAGTGCTAGAAGAATGGTATACCTATTATCACCAATGTTCTCAATGTCGCAGATGTTCGGTTTTCTGCCCTTATGGAATTGATACTGCTGAAATATCTATGGCGGCACGAGAGATTTTAGATAGTGTTGGCAAGGGGCAAAAATATTGTAATGAAATTATCGCTAAGGCCAAAAAAGTAGGCAATAATCTTGGTCTAAACCCAAAGGCTCTAAGAGCCACGCTTGAAGATTTAGAAGAAGATTTAGAAGATGAAACTGGCATTAAAGTCCGCCTGCCACTCGATGAAAAAGGGGCTGATATTTTGCTTATCACGCCAAGTGCTGACTTTTTCGCTGAGCCTCATATTGATGGACTTTTGGGCTATGCCAAAGTATTTCACCAAGCAGGCGTAAGCTGGACAATAAGTTCTTATGCCTCAGAAGCTGCAAATTTTGGTATGTTTATTGGCTCTTATGAGAATATGCGTGAGCTAAGCCTTAGAGTAAGAAAAGCTGCAAAAGACCTTGGTGTTAAACGGATAATTTTTGGTGAGTGCGGTCATGCGTGGCGGGTTGCCTATAGTTTTCTCAACACACTTGCCGGACCTTTTGATTTCTTGGATCAAAATTATCCTATCCCTCAGCATATTATGGAATTCACCCACGATCTTATTCAAAAAGGTGAGTTAAAATTTGATAAGTCCAAGAATGATGAGTTTAGAGTAACATTTCATGATAGCTGTAATGTTGCACGTGGCTCACGTATGGGCGATTTCCCTGGCGGGCAATTTGAACTACCACGTGACGTATTAAAAGCCTGTTGTAATCATTATTACGATATGGATCGTGATACGATAATGGAAAGCACGCTTTGCTGTGGTGGTGGTGGCGGTTTGCTTACAGATGAATTGATGGATTTACGCACAAAAGGCGCAAGCCCTCGTATGACAGCACTTCAACAAGTGAGCGAGGATCACGGCGTGACGCATATGGCGGCGATTTGCGCAATTTGCAAAACTCAATTTTCAAAAGTTATGCCAAAATTTGGCTATGAAATGGACAATATTCTCTCGGTGCATCAACTAGTTTCAAACGCCATCATTCTCGACGATGCAATAATTGAAGACGAAGCACCTAAAGAACAAGATACTAAATTGGAGGCAGATAATGAATAATCTCAATCAGGAAACAAAAAAAACATATCGGCGCTATGAAGACGGTGAAACACCTGAGGATTGGGATTTGGAAGAAAAAATCTTCACTCAAGATAAATCCTATAAATGCCCAACCTATATAAATAAAACTCCACCCTGCCAAGGGTCATGCCCATCAGGTCATGAAATTCGTGGCTGGTTAGCAATTGCCCGTGGCATGGATAAGCCACCAGTTGAGGGTATGGCATGGCAGGAATATGCGTTTGAGCGTATGGCTCAGGCTAACCCCTTCCCTGCAACAATGGGACGTGTTTGCCCTGCACCGTGTGAAGAAGGTTGTAATCGCAATGAGGTTGATGATTATGTTGGCATAAATGCGGTTGAGCAATATGTTGGCGATTGGGCAAATGAGAATAACCTAAAACATGGCGGCATAGGTGCTGATACTGGCTACAAAATTGCGATTGTTGGCGGTGGGCCAGCAGGTCTTTCAGCAGCGTTTTTCTTGCGTAAAATTGGTCATGCAGTTGTGCTTTTTGAAGCTAATGACACGCTTGGCGGCATGATGTATTATGGCATTCCGGGTTATAGAACTCCACGTGGTATGCTTGAAAAAGAAATTGGGCGTATTACAGAAATGGGTGTGCAAATCCACCTAAATACTAAAGTTGGTAAAGATATAAGCGTTAAGCAGCTTGAAGATGATTATGATGCTATTTTTTGGGCGCTTGGCGCACAAAATGGTCGCCCATTGCCAGTTCCGGGTTGGCAGGGGACAAAAAACTGCATTAACGGCATTGAGTTTTTAGATGCTTTTAACAAAGGCTATATGGTTGATACAAAGCTACGGGTAGTAGTTGTTGGTGGTGGTGACACTTCAATTGACGTTGCTTCTGTTGCTCGTCGTTTAGGCCATGTTTCTAGCAATGCCAAATCTGATGGAGCAGAAAAATCAAAGATTGATTTCACAGCTGGTGATGCAGCAAGTGCATTAAATCGTGAGGGTGTAAGCGCTACTCTAACTTCGCTTTTCCCACTTGAGCAAATGACAGCCTCTGAGCATGAACGCGCTGATGCTAAACGTGAGGGCGTTGATATTAAGGGCGGCGTTATGCCGCTTGAGGTGATTAAAGATGATAATGGCATGGCGATTGCGCTAAAAATGTGCGAATGCGACATGAAGGGCATGACACCTATCCCACGTGAAGGAACTGATTTCACCATTGAATGCGATATTATTATTTCAGCGATTGGGCAATATGGCGACTTTGACGGCATAGAAGAATTAGACGCAGGCAAAGGTTTTATAGCAACCGACTTTGCTTATCAGGTTAAGGGCAAGAAAAAACACTTTGCTGGTGGCGATATTATCAAGCCGCATTTGCTTACCACTGCCATCGGTCATGGACGAATTGCTGCACAAACCATAACTGACTTTTTAGATGATGGTGAAATTGAAAAACGTCCAAAAATTGATGCGCCAAGTTTTAATTTACTGCAAGAATTAGCACAACGTGGCCACCCTAAAGATAAATATAATCATCAGCCAACTCGTGGCACAGATAAAAGCAATTTTGCTGTTCATAATTATGATGATCGCTCAGATAATCAGATTATCAAACATAAGGATTTATTCTTAGCTCACTTTCCCTATGTGGCACGAGAAAAACGTGATGAAGTGAAAATTGAGGCTGATAATGTGCTTGGCAATTTTGAAGAACGCATAATTGCTTATTCAGAGGAACAAGCACAAAAAGAAGGCGAGCGTTGTATGTCATGCGGCATGTGTTTTGAGTGTGATAATTGCGTAATTTACTGCCCACAAGATGCAGTTGCCAGAGTTAAAAAGTCTGATAGAGCTGTTGGGCGCTATGTATTTACCGATTATTCAAAATGCATAGGCTGTCATATTTGTGCTGATGTCTGCCCAACTGGCTATATAAATATGGGGCTTGGGGGCTAGTCATGAAACGCTTGCTGGTTTTATTGATGGTGGCTTTTACTCTGGTTTCAACCAGCACTCTAGCTGGCGATTTATATCCAGATATTCCAAAAGCAACTGGCAAACCCCACCCTGAGGGCAATGAATATATGCGTATCAACCACATGGATATGCTAAAACATGATCGTGACACTGTAGTGCGGCAAGGGGTGCGAGATGAGGATAATTCACTAGCACAATGTATTTCATGTCATGTCGTTAAAGATGAGGATAATAAACCCGTTACGATTAAAAGCGAGGAGCATTTTTGTAGAGTATGTCATGATTTTGCTGCTGTTAAATTAGATTGTTTTTCATGTCATAATTCAGTGCCAACTACGCCTTTGCAATCCTCTGCTTTATATCCTCATTCAAACACAGAATTAGATGGGTTACTTGCTTATCTTGAGGGGGTAGCAAAATGAGTAAAGAAAAAATTGCTAATTTGCAAAGACGTAATTTTCTTAAAAGCGGCGCAGCTTTAGCCAGCGTTACTCTTGCATCAGGCGTTACCTTAATGGCTCTTAGCCAAGGTGCAGCAGCTAGCGCAGACCCAAATATTCGTTGGGGCTTGTTGATAGATACAAATAAATGCCCATCAGATTGTGATGACTGTGTTAGCGCATGTTCAAATGAGCATGGCTGGGAGAATAATGGATTACTAACCGATCCGCAATGGATTAGAAAAGTCACCCTAAAAGACAAACAAACGGGACGTGAGAATTCTCTACCCATAATGTGCCAACATTGCGAAAAGCCTCCCTGTGTTGATGTCTGCCCAACGGGCGCTTCTTTTAAGCGTGCAGATGGTATTGTATTAGTTGATAGGCATATTTGCATTGGTTGTCGCTATTGCATGATGGCCTGTCCATTTAAGGCTCGCTCATTCGTGCATGAAAAAGTTGAGGGGCAGAAAAGCTATTCGCCTCGTGGCAAAGGCACGGTTGAGGGTTGCAATATGTGTGTGCATAAGCTGGACGCAGGCGATGGAACAACGGCTTGCGTTCAAGCATGTTCTGCAAGCGGAAATGGGGCAATGATTTTTGGCGATCTAAATGATGAAAATAGTGAAATTTCACAAGCGCTTGCTAATTATCCAAGCGTTGAGTTGCGTGATGACTTGCGTCTAAATCTTGGCGTGCGCTATAGCAATATTTAAGGGGAAATTATGGAACGGATTAAATATTCAGAATTGAGATCCACCCCAAAATTATGGGGTTTGCTGGCTATTTTAGGCGCTTTCATTGGAGCCGCGGCATTAACAGTTTTATATATTGAACATCATGGTCATATTGTTACTGGCATGAATAATCAAATTGTCTGGGGTGTGCCGCATGTTTTTGCAATTTTTCTTATAGTTGCAGCTTCTGGCTCGCTTAATGTTTCTTCAATTGGCTCAGTTTTTGGCAAGCAAGACTATAAGCCTGTGGCAAGGCTTTCATCACTTTTGGCAATGGCATTACTAATGGGGGGACTGGCAGTTTTAGTGCTAGATTTAGGCCGTCTTGATCGTTTAATCATTGCAATGACTACTTATAATTTTAAGTCTATTTTTGCATGGAATGTACTACTTTATACTGGTTTTTTAGGAATAGTTGCAATTTATCTTTATGCGCAAATGGCACGCGGAGTGCATAGCTTTGCACTAAAAACCGCTGGCATGGTAGCGTTTTTATGGCGCTTGGCTTTAACCACTGGCACGGGGTCAATTTTTGGCTGGCTGGTAGCTAGAAATGGTTATGATGCCGCTATTATGGCACCTTTATTCATTGCTATGTCATTCTCATTTGGTTTAGCGGTGTTTATGCTCACAATGATTGGCACTTGCACCTTAACAAACAGACGTTATGCAGTTGAGCTTCGCACCCGCCAAGCTCGTTTACTCGGATTATTTGTAGCAGTGGTACTTTACTTCACTCTGGTTCAACATGTTAGCAACCTATATGTTGTAGAACATCAAGCATTTGAGCGCTTTATATTGCTAAGGGGTGGAATTTATACTTGGCTATTTTGGCTAGGGCAGGTTTTTATTGGAGGAATCGTGCCGCTTATTTTGCTTTTCCACCCAAGACTAGATGTCAAAAAAGGCCTAGTTATTTTAGCGGCCGCTTTGGTGGTAATAGGTGGCTTGATACAGCTTTATGTAATCATTATAGGCGGCCAAGCATTTCCATTAGAAATTTTCCCTGGCTATGAAGTTTCAAGCAGTTTTTCAGATGGAATAATAAATAAATATAGCCCAACTTATCTTGAGTTCGTATTAGGTTTTGGTGGCATGGCACTAGCTACTGCTATTACAATTATTGGCATGAAAATATTACGTATTATGCCCGTCAACCTTTCTGATGAAAATGTGGACATCACTCAAGTCTAGCTATAGTTTATATTCATGGATCAAACATTACACCCATTCGCAAAATATATTGCCATTTTAGCACGAGGAAAAACCAAAACTCGCTCCTTCACCTTGCAAGAATCTCAAGATGCTATGAGTATGATTTTAAAAGATGAAGCATTGCCCGAACAAATTGGTGCTTTTTTGATGTTAATGCGACTAAAAGAAGAAAATGGCGAAGAAATTGCAGGCTTCACACTTGGCGCGCGTTCAGTAATAAACTTGCCAGAAAAAATAGCAAAAGTTGATATTGATTGGTCCTCCTATGCTGGTAAAAGGCGGCAATTGCCCTATTTTATTCTTAGCGCATTATTGCTAGCACAAAATGGCACTCGGGTTTTTATGCACGGCACAAGCGGACACACTCCCGGTAGAGTCTATACGCAAGAGGTGCTAGAAACACTTGGTTTTCCTATTGCAAATTCTCTTGAGCAAGCAAGCGAGCAAGTTGATACCAATAATTTCACCTATGTGCCGCTTGAAGTTCTTAGCCCAAAATTACGTGAGCTAATTGAAATGCGACCAATCTTAGGTTTGCGCTCACCTGTGCATAGTTTTGCTAGAATGCTCAACCCATTTAATGCACCAGCAATGATGCAGGGGATTTTTCATCGTGGATTTATGGAAATTCACACATCAGCAGCGCAATTACTTAAGCAGCCGAAAATGGCAGTATTTCGTGGCGAGGGTGGAGAGATTGAACGCCGTCCAAATAAGCCAACTAAGACCCATTATACAAAGGGAAAAAATGAACTAGAGCCAGAAATCTGGCCAGCAATAGTAAATGAACCATTTCAGGCAGCAGATGAGGAAATGAATATTGCAAACCTTATTAGGCTTTATAGGGGTGAGATTGAAAATGAGTATGGAATTGCCTCTGTCACTGGCACACTTGCAATTGCCCTTAAACTTTTAGGCAAGACAAATAATATTGCTTTAGCTCAACAACTAGCCAATGATATGTGGAACAAGCGCAATAAAAATTATCTGCCCTTGAGTGTTTAACCTATGGCGGGGTTCTTAATAGCAGCAGCGCATAAATCTTCAGGAAAAACTACAATTTCTATCGGGCTTGCTGCTGCTTTAAGAGCTAGAGGGAACAAGGTTCAAACCTTCAAGAAAGGGCCTGATTATATTGATCCCATGTGGCTAAAGGCGGCAAGTGGACAATCTTGTTATAATTTAGATTTTAACATTATGAAGCCTGCTCAAATTACCCAAACATATGCGCAAAAATCAGCTGCAGCTGATATAGTGCTAGTTGAGGCAAATAAAGGGCTTTATGACGGTGTTGCTGTTGATGGCTCTGATTCAAACGCTCAATTAGCAAAATTACTAAATCTGCCTGTTATCCTAGTAATTGACACAACAGGAATGACACGAGGAATTGCCCCGCTTTTACTTGGTTATCAAGCATTTGATAAAGATATAAATATTGCAGGAATCATTTTAAATAAAGTTGGTGGTGTGCGCCACGAGGGGAAATTACGCGCTGCAATCAAACAATATTCTGATATAAAAGTTTTAGGCTCAATAAGAAAAAATATTGCACTTGATATTAGCGAGCGCCACCTTGGTTTAGCAACTCCTAGCGAAAGCAGTAAAATAGCTCAAAAAATTGCAGATTTTGGACAAATTATAGCTCAAAATATTGAGCTTGATGAATTGGTAAAAATAGCGAATACAGCTCCACAAATTCAGCCCAAAAAGCAACAAGCCATCAAACAAAATGGTGCTGGATTGCGCATTGGGATTATACAGGATAAAGCATTTGGTTTTTATTACCCCGATGATTTAGAAGCTTTTGAACAAGCAGGCGCTGAATTGGTTTTTATTGATAGTTTGCAAACCGCTTCCCTGCCACAAATTGATGGTCTATTCATTGGCGGAGGCTTTCCTGAAATCCACATGCAAGCTATATCAAAAAATGAAAGCCTGCGGAATGACATTAAAAGAGCAATTATGGTAGGCCTGCCAACTTATGCCGAGTGCGGCGGATTGATGTATCTATGCTCTTTTATTTTGTCTGAAGGAAAAGAATTGCCAATGGTAGGTGTGATAAAAGCAAAAGCAATTATGAATAAGCGACCACAAGGGCGAGGTTATACAAAATATAAAAGCCTAGCATCTCACCCATGGAGGAATTTTGAGGGCGAAATTGTTGCGCACGAATTTCATTATGCCTCTTTAGAAGGATTATCACACGAAACAAAATATGCCCAAAATATATTACGTGGATACGGCATAGATGGTGAAAATGACGGCATAGTGATTAAAAACTTACTAGCTGGGTTTTGCCATTTAAGAAACAGTGAAAACTACCCTTGGGTTACGCATTTTCTTGATTTTGTTAAAAGCAAAACCGCCTAACCCCTATCCTCATTCAGCATTGTTGCTATTTTTAACGCAATTTTACTATAAGGTTTTGCATGTTCACTTTCTGGATCCGCAACAATAATTGGTTTGCCCTCATCTGA
>JALSJY010000131.1 GCA_026989045.1 Hyphomicrobiales bacterium
TCGCTGTGGGGTAACACCCGTGGAAGTTCGACTCTTCTCGACCGCACCATTCTGAAGAATGCAAAAGCTTGCCTGTCGCAATAAATATTGCACTAGGTAAACAGCTTGCCCAATATTTTCATTTCTATTCAAGCCTTTGTTTTCACCAGAATTGGGTATTCGATCTCATGGGTAGCGCTGCAATTAGCATGACGGTGCAAAATGACTCTAAGCTAGTTGCGATTTGGCCTACAGGTGCGATGCAATAGCGCCGGCTATCATTAGAGCTTGCTAAAGGTGCAGTTTATTTATTCAAATTTTATTTTCTTATCTTGTTTTTGCTTTTAGCTTGTGGCGTAACTAGGTTTTTGCAGTTATGCTCAAATTTTTATTATCTAAAATAATCTAAGGGTATTATGAGCGATCAAAGCTTAGACAGTAAAGATACAGATCATGTTGATGATCCTCATAAGCTTAATCTGCACGATGAAGCAGGGCAGCTGTCTGCCTCTTGGATAGATCAGCTACGTTTAGATATTTTGAGCGGTGATGCGCAGGGGGTTCAAAATTTATTTCTTGATGTGCATGCTGCTGATGCTGGTGATGTGCTTGAGGCGCTCGAGCCTGATGAGCGTTTAAAGCTTGTTTCTCTTTTAGGTGATAAATTTGACTATTCAGCCCTTGCTGAAGTTGATGAATCTATCCGCTCTGATTTGATAGACCTATTGCCAAATGCAGATATTGCGCGCGGCGTTAGCGATATTGACAGTGATGATGCGGTTTTCATTCTCGAGGATATTGATGAGGGTGAGCGAGAAGATATTTTAGCAAAAATCCCAGCTAATGAGAGAATGCCACTAAAGCGCTCGCTTGATTTTCCTGAGGATAGTGCTGGGCGTAGAATGCAATCTGAGTTTATTGCGATTGCACCATATTTAACTGTTGGGCAAACTATTGATCAAATGCGAGTTGATGAGGACTTGCCAGATGAATTTTATCAAATTTATGTAGTTGATCCCGCTTATGATTTGTTAGGAATAATACCATTAGATAGGTTGTTGCGCTCAAAGCGTGAAGTGAAAATCAAAGATTTAATGAACACAGAGTTTACTAAAATTGATGCTTTGCTTGATCAAGAGGAGGCAGCACATATTTTTGATCATTATGACTTAGTTGAAGTTCCTGTAGTTGACGAAAATCAAAGAATGGTAGGGGTTTTAACGATTGATGATATTGTTGATGTTATTCGAGAAGAGGCTGATGAAGACATTAGAGCATTAGTGGGTATTGGGCATGAGAGTATTTATGATAGTGTTCTTATAGCCGTAAAGAGTAGGATTACTTGGCTTGGAGTAAATCTTATTACAGCAATTTTAGCCTCTTTTATCATTGGTTTGTTTGATGCAACTATTGAGCAGATGGTGGCTTTGGCTGTGTTAATGCCAATTGTTGCCTCTATGGGGGGTAATGCTGGCACTCAGACAATGACTGTTACTGTGAGGGCTATTTCATTGCGTGATCTTGATAGATTTAACCTTACTCGTCTTATCAATCGTGAGGCTTTAGTTGGGCTGATTAATGGTATAATATTTGCTATTATAATTGGCACTATTACAGCAATCTGGTTCTCTAATTTTGAGCTTGGCATAGTTATGGGCATAGCTATGGTAGTGAATATGGCTGTGGCTGGTTTGGCGGGAATTCTTGTTCCTTTAGCATTAAACAAATTAGGGATTGATCCAGCAGTTGCTTCGAGTGCTTTTGTTACTACTATTACTGATGTAGTTGGCTTTTTCGTGTTTTTAGGTTTGGCAGCGCTTTGGTTTGGTTTGCTATAGTTTGGATTTGGCTTGATTGTGTTAGGCATAATTAATTTCATTGCCACTTGCCAAGTCCTTTACACTTCGTTAATAAGGCCACTCGTTGAGAAGGCTCTAGTATTTGGGGAGCTGTAAATCGGTTTAGAGTAACTGGGTTAAATTTCAAAAGCCCTTTGTAATGATTGGATTGCGCATGCGAGACCAGGCTAAGGTCGTATGCTGGCGAACTGCAAGTTGGACATTTATTGTAATTGTTCTGTTTGGGTTTGCAATTTCTGCACTGACTGGAAGTTAGTTTCTTTTATTGCAGACAGTATTTATAAAAGGCGCTAAGGAAACTTAGCGCCTTTATTTTTTAAGGAAGATAAATGAAACTTTTAATCGCAAATAAAAATTATTCATCTTGGTCTATGCGCCCATGGTTGGTTTTACAGCATTTTGCTATTCCCTTTGAAGAGGAAATATTGCCATTAAATGGTGAGGGCTGGAAAGAAAATCTGATTGGTAGAACTCCCTATGGTTTTGTTCCTGTTTTAATAGATGGGAAATTGCAAATTGGAGAAACTATTGCAATAATTGAATATCTTGCTGACACTAACCCTCAAAAACCAATCTGGCCTGCTAATATAAAAACCAGAGCATTAGCTAGATCAGCTGCTGCGCAAATGCACGCAGGGTTTACAAAAATAAGAAATGCTGCTCCAATGAATTTAAGAGCCTCTCACCCAAATCGAATAAATTTAGATGAGATACAACCTGATTTAGATGTGATTGAAAAATTATGGTGCGGGCATTTGGCAGAATATGGCGGCCCATTTTTATTTGGT
>JALSJY010000132.1 GCA_026989045.1 Hyphomicrobiales bacterium
AGATGCTTTTTCTGGCTTTGGGCATGAGGCCACAATAATTGTTGCCCTAGTGCTTATTATTTCCACAGGCCTTATGCGCTCAGGTGCTGTTGATCTTATTACACGTGTGGTTGTTGATAGTTCTCGCTCCCTTGGCGCACATATTGCAATTTTTGGCACTTTTGGCGGCATATTAAGCGCCTTTATGAATAATGTCGCAGCGCTTGCTCTACTTATGCCTGTCGATATTCAAGCCGCAAAACAAGCAGGTCGCTCCCCTGCCCAATCTTTAATGCCACTTTCATTTGCAACCATTCTTGGCGGCATGGCAACGCTAATTGGCACGCCACCAAACATCATTATCGCCTCTTATCGCAACGAGGCTTTGGGCGAGCCTTTTGCGATGTTTGATTTCGCCCCCGTTGGTTTCACTATCGCCATTGTTGGCATGATTTACATTGCAACTATTGGCTGGCGCTTAATTCCAAATCGCAAAAGCACAAATAATACAATGGAAGAATTGCTAGCTATTGAAGATTATGTTGCCGAGTTGATTGTAGATGAAAAATCCAGCGCCATTGACAAAAAAGTGCGTGATCTTGATGAAATTGTTGATGAAAATGATTGCGCTATTCTTGGGCTTATCAGGCGGGGCGAGCGCCTCCCCGGTCGAGCCAGACGTGAAACCGTCAAAAAAGGCGATATTTTAATAGTGCAAGGCACACCTGATGCTTTGGGTAAATTAGCTGGCGCATTAAAACTAAAACTTCAAGGCAAAACAGGACAAGTTGCTGATCTTTCCTCAGAAATGAAACTAAGCGAAGTTGTGGTGACAAAAGACAGCCCGCTAATTGGACGCACCGCAAACCAAGTGCAAATGTTGCGCATTTCTGGCGTTTCAATGATTGGACTTTCTCGCATGGGCAAAATTATGCGCGAGAGAGTAAGACGCACACCTCTTAAAGCTGGCGATATATTATTATTACTTGGCACAGAGCAAGACGTAAATGAAATGGCGGCACGGCTTGAATATTTACCGCTTGATGCTCGTCAAACAGACATCACCCGCCATGAAAAAGCATGGGGCGCTATAGCAATGTTTGCTGGTGCTATTGCCCTTGCTGTTATGGGCGTTTTCCCTTTGCCTATTTCTTTAGCAATGGTGGCAATAGGATTGGTGCTATTTGATATTTTACCGCTTAGAGAGATTTATAAATCAGTTGAATGGCCGGTAATTGTGTTGCTTGGCTCAATGATACCACTTGGTGCGGCGCTTGAAAGCTCTGGCGGCACAGCGATAATCGCCAACTGGCTTGCCTCCATCACTCTTGGCCTACCAGCTTGGGCGGCAATAGCCATCATTCTTATTGCCACCATGACCCTTTCAGACGTGCTAAACAACACCGCAACCGCCGTCATTGCCGCACCGATTGCCATTGAGCTAGCACGAGCCTTAAACGCTTCACCAGATCCATTCCTAATGGCAGTGGCAGTTGGCGCTTCTTGCGCATTCCTCACCCCAATAGGTCACAAAAATAACCTGCTTATCTTAGGACCGGGCGGCTATAGGTTTGGTGATTATTGGCGAATGGGCTTGCCGCTTGAAATTTTGGTGGTGATTGTCGCCGTGCCAACGATTATGGTTGTTTGGCCTTTGTGATGCTGATCCTCCCAATGTCATTCTGAACGAAGTGAAGAATCTTAGACTCTTCGCCTGCGGCTCAGAGTGACATCGAGGAAAGGCATAGAGTACTAGAGGCTGTCATCCTGAGTGAAACGAAGGATCTTTAGCTCCATCATGAAAGATTCTCCGCTATGCCTCAGAATGACATTGAATGGAGAAGATCCTACACCTCTTGCGCCAATTTCAACCCCTGCAAAATCGCACGTTTAGCATCTAACTCACCAGCTTCATTAGCGCCGCCAATCGTATAAAACTCAATGCCAGCTTTTTTCAAAGGAGTTTCAAGCTCATTATTCACCACCTGCCCTGCACAAATAACCACATTATCAACTTCTAAGATTTGCGCTATTCCATCAATTTCAATATGCAAACCTTCATCATCAATTTTTATATATTTCACTCCACCAAGCATTTTAACGCCACCAAGCATCATTTCAGCTTTATGAATCCAGCTAGTAGTTTTGCCTAAACTTGCACCAAATTTCTTACCTCGTTGCAACAGATAAACTTGCCGTGCTGGCATTGGTGGATTAGGTGCTTTCGCCAACCCCGATTCTCCCCCAGATTTTTCTCCAGCTTTCTCACTGCCCCAATTTTTATCAATTCCCCATTTTTTTTGAAAAGCTAACAGGCTCGCCTGCTCATCAATTTCTTCACCATTTCCATTTTCTAACAGCAATTGAGCAACATCAAAACCAATTCCCCCAGCACCAATAATAGCGACTCTTTTACCGATAGAATTAACGTCTTTTATTGCCTCAATATAATTTAGCACTTTAGGATTATCGATACCTTTAATATCCAATTCACGTGGAACAATCCCCGATGCAAGCACCACAATATCAAAACCCTCACTCAAACTATCAACACTAACTTTCTGCCCTAGTTTTAACCTCACACCAGCACGCTTTAAGCGATGAGAAAAATAATTCAATGTCTCGCTAAATATTTCTTT
>JALSJY010000133.1 GCA_026989045.1 Hyphomicrobiales bacterium
TTTAGCACAGACGCGGCCATTTGTTGCAGCCATTATGGCAATAATAATGTTCTCGCTTATTGGCTTGCCTCCCTTGGCTGGATTTTTTGCAAAATGGCATGTGTTTACTGCCGCAATTGAAGCGCGCTTATTCTTATTGGCAGTTATTGGTGTGTTGGCCAGTGCTGTGAGTGCCTTTTATTATCTTCGTGTTGTAAAAACTATGTTTTTTGATGAACCAGTTTATAAATTTGCGCCAATTCCTAGCGAGTTGAAATTTGTTATGGCTATTAGTGGATTTTTGATTGTGACTTATTATTTAACAATTGGCTCGCCACTTGAATCAATTGCGAAATCCGCAGCTCTGAGCCTTTTTTAATAGTGAGTGATTTCCACCTCGCGCCATCAGCAATTGACGCAGGTTATAAAGTCAGCAGTTTTGAAAATATTGGCTCAACTAGCACTGAGGCAATGAGGGCTGCAAAAACGGGAGTAAGCTCAAATCATTGGTTCGTCAGCGCAAAACAATCTGCGGGTAGGGGGCGAATGGGGCGAGAATGGCAATCAGTAAAAGGCAATCTAGCGGCCTCGCTTTTATTTCGCACAAATTTAAGTCCTATGATCTGCTCAAGCCTGTCTTTTGTTGCCGCGCTTGCAGTTTATCGCGCAATTATTGGGGCAGAAGTAAATTCGCAAATTTTACTAAAATGGCCAAATGATATTTTGGCAATGAATGATAATTTTGAACAGCCTGCAAAACTGGTTGGAATATTATTAGAGTCGCAGATTTTGCCCTCAAGTGAGCAAGCTCTGGTAATAGGCTTTGGTGTTAATATTGTTAGCGCACCAAAAAACTTACCTTATCCAGCAACTTGCTTAACAGAAATTGGTAGTGAATATAATGCAAAAGAGTTTTTTGAGAGTTTGAGTAAACATTGGTATGATGTTTTTGAAATTTGGGATAATGGTGTTGGGATAAGAAAAATCCTAGATTTATGGCGGCAAAATGCTGCTGGAATTGGTAAATCAATTGCTATCACTAATCATGGAAAAACCGTGAGTGGAATTTTTGAGGATATTGATGAAACTGGCCGTCTTGTTATAAGGACAAATGCGGGTCAGGAATTTATTTCAGCTGGTGATGTGCATTTTGGTGATGCCGCTAGCTTAAGGGAGCTATAATGACAAAAGATAATAAAGATGAGTTCGTGTTTGTTCCACTTGGTGGAGTAGGTGAAATTGGCATGAATATGGCGGCCTATGGTTTTGGTCCAGAGTATAATCGCAAATGGATTGTGGTTGATTGTGGTGTGACTTTTGGTGGCCCTGAGCAACCAGGTATTGAATTGATAATGGCTGATCCTAGTTTTTTAGAGGAAGAGGCCGACAATGTGCTTGGGTTAATATTAACTCACTCTCATGAAGATCATTATGGTGCGGTGCTGGATTTATGGCCGAGTTTTAACAAGCCAGTTTATGCAACTCCCTTCACAAAGGCGATGTTAGAGGCAAAGCGCATCGGCAATAATATTACTGAGCGAGTTAATGTAATAAATATGGTGCCAGGAAAGCCGTTTAAGCTTGGTGACTTTAAAATTGAAGCTATAAATATGGCTCACTCAATCCCTGAATGTAACTCTTTGCTCATTACAACTCCAGTTGGCTCAGCGCTGCATACGGGTGATTGGAAACTTGATGATAATCCAATTTCTTCACCCCCAACAGATGAAAAACGCCTAAAAGAAATTGCCAAGCGTGATGGCTCTTTAGCACTGATTTGCGATAGCACAAATGCAACAAAAACTGGCCAAAGCCCATCAGAAGAAGAAATTGGCGCAACGCTTGAAAAGATAATTAAATCCGCCAAACATCGAGTAGCAGTAACAACATTTGCTTCAAATCTTGGTAGAGTGATTTCAATTGCACGTGCCGCGCAAAAGGCTGGTAGGCAGGTTGTTTTGTCGGGTCTTTCTTTGCACCGCATAACAACAATAGCTAAAGAGCTTGGTATGTTAGATGAGCTAGAGCCGTTTTTAGACCAAGACGCTTACTCTCATCTACCGCGTAATAAAGTGGTGTTAATCTGCACCGGAAGCCAAGGCGAAAGCCGCGCTGCTGTTTCGCGCATTGCACGAGGAGTTCACCCAGTCATTGATTTGAGTGCTGGGGATATGATGATTTTTTCATCTTGGTCAATCCCAGGTAATGAAAAAGCTGTTATTGATATTGAAAATCAACTGATTGATAAGGGCGTTGAAATAATCACCAATGCGCAAGAGCTTGTGCATGTAACAGGCCATCCGCGCCGTGGTGAGTTAACTCAGCTTTATGATTGGGTTAAGCCAGATTTGCTAATCCCCGTGCATGGAGAGGCAATGCATCTTGAAGCGCAAGCCGAGCTTGGTAAATCGCACGGAATTGAGAAGGTTTTTTCAATCAGAAATGGCGATATGGTGCGCCTTGCGCCAAATCCTGAACATTCTCAAGCCGAGGTGAGGGTGGGTGAATTATATCTTGATGGCGACTTAATATGTACCCCGCAAGAAAGCGGCGTAAGAGGCAGAAAACGCCTTTCATACGCAGGAATTGCTAGCGTAAGTCTTTGCATGAATAAGCGAGGAGAAATTGTCTCTGGTCCTGATATGAATATTATCGGCATTCCCCTGTTAGAAGATGATGATGAGGATATTTTGGAAATATTGGTTGAAAAGGCAATTGTTAGTGTAATTCGCTCAATGCCGCCAAAACGAAGAAATGACGAAAAACGAATAAATGAAGCAGTAAGGCGGGCAGTGCGCTCAGAACTTGCTAATTATTGGGGTAAAAAACCAAATGTTAGCGTTTTTGTCCATTTGGTATAAGTTTTTTATAAAAAATCAGCTAAACTGTTTCAAACTATTTGAGTCGCAATCAATTCTAGAAAGTATATCCATGCGCTTATCAAATTATTTTCTTCCTGTATTAAAAGAAGTGCCAAAAGATGCAGAAATTGTCTCGCATCGTTTAATGTTACGTGCAGGCATGATACGCCAGCAGGCCGCGGGGCTTTATTCGTGGTTGCCACTAGGCTTTAAAGTTATGCAAAAAGTGCAAAAAATCGTTGAGCAGGAGCAAAATAGAGCAGGAGCGATTGAGCTTTTAATGCCAACGTTGCAACCAGCCGATCTTTGGCGTGAAAGCGGGCGCTATGATGCCTATGGCAAGGAAATGTTACGCATTACCGATAGGGGCGAGCGCGACTTGCTTTATGGTCCAACAAATGAAGAAATGATAACGGATATTTTTCGCTCTAGCATAAAATCTTATAAAGACTTGCCGCTAAATCTTTATCATGTGCAGTGGAAATTTCGTGATGAAGTAAGACCACGTTTTGGTACAATGCGCTCGCGTGAGTTTTTAATGAAAGATGCCTATAGTTTTGATTTAAATGAAGATGAGGCAGCAAAATCTTATAATAAAATGTTTGTTGCATATCTTCGCACCTATTATCGCATGGGATTAACAGCAATTCCGATGCGGGCAGATACTGGGCCAATTGGTGGCGAGCTTTCGCATGAATTTATTATTATCGCTGATACTGGGGAAAGCGAAGTATATTGTCACTCTGACCTCCTGAATAAAGCAATTCCTAGCATTGATATTGATTATAATTCTGATTTAAGCTCAATTATTGATGATTGGACATCGCTTTTTGCTGCAACAGATGATGTTGCTGATGTTGCTGAATTTGAAAATGCTGTTCCCAATGATAAGCGGATAAAAGCACGCGGGATTGAGGTTGGGCAACTTTTTTACTTTGGGGATAAATATTCAAAGCCAATGGGCGCTACTGTAACAGATTCCAATGGCAAAGAAGTTGCTGTTCACATGGGCTCTTACGGTATCGGAATAACAAGAATTGTGCCGGCTATTATTGAGGCAAGTCACGATGAAAATGGAATTATATGGCCAGTTTCTGTAGCGCCATTTGAAGTGATTATTTTGAACCTTAGAGCCAAAGATGAAGAATGCTCCAAGGTGTGCGAAAATCTTTATAGTGAACTTAAAAGCGCCAATATTGATGTGCTTTATGATGATACAGACCAAGGGGCAGGCGCGAAATTTGCAACAGCAGATTTAATTGGCATTCCTTTTCAATTAGTCATTGGCCCACGAGGAGTTAAATCAGGTGAGGCTGAATTTAAAAATCGCGCAAGTGGAGAAAAAAATAATATTCCTCTTAGTGGTGTGGTGCAAACAATTGTTGATTTAGTAATCCCTCAAAGGCGAGATAAAATTTGAACGTGAAAAACACCAATAAAACAAAAAACGGCACTGCGCCATTTTCAGCGCTTGAGTGGTTTATCGCGGGGCGATATTTGCGCGCAAGGCGAAGTGATACATTTATTTCGGTAATTGCAGGGCTTACATTGACGGGCATTGCAATTGGCGTTGCGACCTTAATTGTTGTTACCTCGGTGATGAATGGTTTTCGTGAGGAATTATTGTCAAAAATACTTGGCCTAAATGGTCACTTCATCGCTTATCCTGTTGATAGTGGTTTTTCTGATTACGATGAAACGGCAATTAAATTAGAAAATGTTGATGGCGTGGTGCATGCTTTTGCTTTTGTTGAGGGGCAAGCTCTTGTTTCCAGTAAGTCAAATTCTACTGGCGTTAGTGTGCGTGGCATGACCTATGATTCAATTCAAAAGCTACCATTGTTAGCTAATTCTGTAGAATTAGGCTCTTGGGACGATTGGGATCAAAGCAAGGGTGCTGCAATTGGTTATCGTTTGGCGCAAAAACTTGGTGTTACTTTGGGCGATAAAATTACTCTGATAAACCCTGATGGCGCAACCACTCCTTTTGGCACAACTCCGCAAATTCGCTCTTATCCAATAGTTGCAACTTTTGATTTAGGCATGGTCGAATTTGATAGCTTTTTTGTTTATTTGCCAATGAAGCCAGCACAAAAATATTTCAAACTATTTAAAGACGTGCTGCGTGATGGGGCTGAAGTGCCAGATATTTTAGCAAGCGATGCAGAGATTGATGCCGCTTATGAGCAGAGGTTTTTTGCCACCGCTGTTGAAATTTTCATTGAAGATGCGGATAAAGTGGGCGAAATGCGTGAAAAAATATATTCCGAAGTTGAACGCCCGATGATTTTAACCGACTGGCAACAACGCAACCAGACATTTTTCGAGGCCTTGCAAGTTGAACGTGTGGTGATGTTTGTTATCCTTTCAATGATTGTTGTTGTGGCGGCGTTTAACATTATTTCTTCGCTTGTAATGCTGGTTAAAGACAAAGGGCGTGATATTGCGGTGCTTAGAACAATGGGCATTACGCGCTCTGCAATCATGCGAATATTTGTTATTGTCGGCACGACAATTGGATTTTTAGGAACTTTGCTCGGCCTTTTGCTTGGTTTACTTTTGGCAGTGAATGCAGAAAGCATCAGGAGTTGGTTAGCAAACACCATTGGCATTAGTATTTTCCCGCCCGAAGTTTTCTTCTTGTCTGAACTTCCTTCAAGAGTGGATTTTGTTGAAGTTGCAATAATATTGGGTATGGCATTGGGGTTAAGCTTTTTGGCCACTCTTTATCCAGCATGGCGGGCAGCGCAATATGAACCAGTTGAGGCGCTTCGTTATGAGTAAACAAAGTGGAATAAACCTAAAAATGAGTGGTGTGCATCGTCATTTTGGCGGGGGTGAGACAATTGTAAGAGTGCTTGAAAGCGCTGATTTAACATTAAAAGCATCTGAAATTGTTGCTCTTATTGCACCATCTGGGGCTGGGAAATCTACCCTATTACATGTTGGTGGCTTGCTCGAGAGAGCGCAAGCAGGTGAGGTTGAAATTTGCGGACAAAAAACCTCTAAGCTTTCTGATAGGGGGCGCACAAGACTGCGACGAAATAGCATAGGATATGTCTATCAATTCCACAATCTCTTGCCAGAATTCTCAGCGCTTGAAAATGTTTCTCTTGCGCAAATGATTGCAGGAAAAAGCAAGGCCAAAGCTGATGCTCACTCAATGGAATTGCTTGAAATGCTCGGTGTATCTGAGCGCGCATTGCATAGACCAGGGGAATTGTCTGGTGGGGAGCAGCAACGAGTTGCTATTGCGCGAGCGGCGGCTAATAATCCGCGCATTATTTTAGCAGATGAGCCAACAGGAAATCTAGATCCAGAAATTTCAGCCCTAGTTTTTGATGCCTTTACTAGTCTGGTGAAAGAGCGTGGGGCAAGTGCCTTGATTGCAACTCATAATCATGATTTAGCTAAACGTGCTGATCGGATTGTTACGCTTGAAAAAGGCAATATCATTGCTACTAAATTGTAGCTTGCTATAATAAATCATCTTCCTAAATTTATTAAATTACAAAGCCGCAATAAAGTAACGCTGTTAAAAGGCAGGCGAAAGGCCACTTAGCACGAATAATCTATGGCACTTAAAAAAACACTGGACAAGAACAAAAAAAGAACATACACATAAAAGAACAAACAAGGAACGAAAATAAAACATAATAGATAGGAAGAAAAATGATTGCTTTTATTAAGGATTTTTTTGCATTTGTAACTCTTGCAGGGTTTTGCGTTATGACCTTTATGTGGTTAGATATTCTTTCAAAAATATCATAATTTAATTTGTGAATCTCATTGCAAGCTATTATGAAGGAATGAGTGGAATTTGTCTGAGGGTCTCTTATGCCAACTTTAATGATTTATGGGATTGCTTTATTCACTTTGGCGTTGGTTTTTTATTCAACTAGTGTTTGGGCTGGCTGGTTTTCTAAACGCCTTAAAGTCTGGCATATTTATGTTTTTCTAATTGGGCTTATTGCTGACTATGTTGCAACTATTTTAACCTATATTAGCCTTGGCGTGATTACTACAACGCTCCATTCTATACTTGGCTTTGTTTCTATTATTTTAATGACTATTCATGTGGTGTGGGCAGTGTTGATTATGGTGCGTAATAATGAGAAAGCAATGAATAGTTTTCACAGGGTTTCTGTTGTTGTTTGGTCTATTTGGATGCTATCTTACCTTTCTGGTTTTGCCTCAGGTATTGCCAAAATTGCGTAATGATTTTTATTCTATA
Organism: Hyphomicrobiales bacterium; assembly: GCA_026989045.1. Lineage (GTDB taxonomy): Bacteria > Pseudomonadota > Alphaproteobacteria > Rhizobiales > Devosiaceae > S141-66. The sequence goes on from JALSJY010000133.1 coordinate 7,075, forward strand.
ACTTTTAAGGATTAAATTTGACCTCTCCAGGTTTTATTCATATTCATACTCATTCAGCCTATTCTTTATTGGAGGGCGCATTGCCGATTGAGAAATTGCTTAATCTTGCAATTAAAGATGAGCAACCTGCAATTGGAATTGCTGACAGTAGAAATTTATTTGGCGCGCTAGAATTTTCACAAAAAGCAATTGCAAAGGGAATTCAGCCTTTGATTGGTTGTGAATTGCCAATTGAGTTTTCGCAAGATGAAGATTTAGAAAAAGCATTTGGTTTTGCAAAAAGATCTATTGTTCTAATGGCTATCGATAATCAGGGTTTTTCAAATCTATCGGCACTAGTTTCTCGATCTTACCTTGAGGGATGTAATGATAAGGTTGCAATCTCTCTTGATTGGCTAGATGAAGATTTATCAAAAGGTCTAATATGCCTTAGCGGTGGGTTGGAGGGCGCAATCAATCCGTTATTCTCTGCTGGTTTGCAAACTCATGCAATTGAGCGATTACTAAAATTACAAGCTATTTTCAAGGATAGATTTTATATCGAATTGCAACGCCATAATATGTCTAATGAGCAGGCAACAGAATCTCAACTTATTGATTTTGCCTATAAATATGGTGCGCCACTGGTTGCAACTAATGAGCCATATTTCCCGACACGAGATGATTTTCAGGCTCATGATGCACTTTTAGCAATTGCTGATAGCACAGTTTTGGCGCAAACAAATAGACGTAAGTTAAGTGATCAGCATTATTTTAAGTCGCGCAAACAAATGCAATCCCTGTTTTCTGACCTTCCAGAGGCGCTTGATAATAGTGTTGAAATTGCAAAGCGCATTAGTTTTTACGCAAAAACGCATGATCCGATTTTACCAAAATTTGCCGCCGCACCAGAGTTATCAGACCAAGAGGCCGTAGATGTTGAGGCTAAAGAGCTTAGCATTCAAGCGCATGCTGACCTTGAGATTAGGCTCAAAACTTTGCAATTAGCTGAAGGTTTAACAAAGCAAGATTATATAGATCGCTTAAATTTTGAGTTAGGCGTGATTAGCGATATGAAATTTCCAGGATATTTTCTTATTGTTGCTGATTTTATTAAATGGGCCAAGTCTCGCAATATCCCAGTGGGGCCGGGGCGTGGCTCTGGTGCTGGCTCGTTAGTTGCCTATGCTTTAACAATTACTGATCTTGATCCATTGCGCTATAATTTACTGTTTGAGAGATTTCTAAATCCTGACCGTGTTTCAATGCCCGATTTTGATATTGATTTTTGCCAAGACAGGCGTGAAGAGGTGATTAAATATGTGCAGGATAAATATGGTTATGAGCAGGTAGCGCAAATTATTACATTTGGATCATTACAAGCGCGTGCTGCATTGCGTGATGTTGGTAGGGTTTTGCAAATGCCTTATCCTCAGGTTGATAGAATTTGCAAATTAGTACCATCAAATCCTGCTGATCCTACAACGCTTTCAGAGGCGATTAAGGGTGAACCAAAATTGCAAGCTATGCGTGATGAAGAGGAAATTGTTGCAGAATTGCTTGAAATTGCCCAAAATCTCGAAGGTCTTTATAGACACGCTTCAACCCATGCTGCGGGCATCGTGATTGGTGATAGGCCATTGCAAGAATTAGTCCCGCTTTATCAAGATTCTCGCTCCACAATGCCCGTTACACAATATTCATTAAAATGGGTTGAGCCAGCAGGATTGGTGAAATTTGACTTTTTGGGTTTAAAAACCCTTACAGTAATTGATAACGCTGTAACTATGATTAAAGAAAATGGACAGGTTGACTTCTCAATTATTGATATTCCAATTGATGATGAAAAAACATATAAACTTTATCAAAGAGCTGAAACTTTAGGGGTGTTTCAGGTGGAGAGTGCTGGCATGCGCCGCGCTTTAGTTGATTTACTGCCTGATCGATTTGAGGATATTATTGCGCTTGTTGCGCTTTATCGCCCCGGGCCTATGGATAATATTGGCAGCTTTTGTAATCGCAAACATGGCCATGAAGATGCCTCAACCCTGCACAAAGATATGGAGCCTATCCTTTCAGAAACCTATGGGATTATTGTTTATCAGGAGCAGGTGATGCAGATAGCGCAAACTCTCTCAGGTTATTCTCTTGGTGAAGCTGATTTATTGCGCCGTGCAATGGGTAAAAAAGTAAAATCGGAAATGGACGCTCAACGCTCGCGTTTTGTCGATGGGGCGGTAAAAAAAGATATAAATCAGGGCAAAGCAAGCAGGATTTTTGATCTGCTAGCAAAATTTGCTAATTATGGCTTTAATAAATCTCACGCTGCAGCTTATGCTTTAGTTTCCTATCAAACAGCATATCTAAAAGCTCATTTTCCGCATGAATTTTTAGCAGCATCAATGACGCTTGATATGTCCAACACCGATAAATTATATGACTTTAAGCGTGAGGCAGATAGGTTAGGTATTGAAATTATGCCGCCATCTGTAAATAATTCTAATGTGGCATTCACGGTATTAAATGAGAAAATATATTATTCACTTTGTGCATTAAAAGGGGTTGGCGAGCAGGTTGTTGAGCATATTGTAGCAATAAGGGCAGATAGGCCATTTGTAGATTTTGGTGATTTTGCCTCTCGGATTGATCCAAAAGCAATAAACAGGCGCGCGCTTGAAACCATGATAAATGCTGGTGCATTTGATGATATTATAAAAGAGCGCCATCTAGCCTTTGCTATGCTTGATGCTGTTTTAGCCACTGCCCAACGTAATGCTGCTGATAAGGCAAGTGGAATTGTTGATTTATTTGCTACAGATGCGCCAACTCCAGTTACAATTCCAAGAGGGATAAAACCTTGGACAGACGAAGAAAAATTAGAGCGTGAATTTTCAGCAATTGGGTTTTACCTCTCTGGTCACCCATTGGATAAATTTTCAAAATTATTTAAAAAGTTGCGGGTGCAGGCGTGGGTAGATTTTGAAAAATCTGTTACTGAGGGAGCAAAAGCTGGTAGAATGGCAGGAACGATAGTCTCTCGTCTTGATCGCAAGACACGCAAAGGAAAGCCAATGTCGATTATAAATTTTTCTGACATTAGTGGTAGTTTTGAATGTGTTGCGTTTTCAGAGCAGATCGATAGGTTTGGTGATTTTTTGCAAGTTGGCAATTCAGTAATTATAGAGGTGGAGGCGGAGCAGCGAGCTGATGGAATTGGCATGAGACTTGGCAATGTGTCTTTTATTGCTGAGGCGGCAGAAAAGCCTGCTAAAAGGTTAGTTGTTTTCATCGACGACAAAAAATGCCTTAGCCCCATTAAATCTCAATTAAAACAGGGCGGGCAGGGTGATGTTCATCTTATTGTGATTCGCGATGCAGGGGCTAAAGAGTATGAAATTGCTCTAAATGGCAATTTTCATTTAACCTCAGAACTTGCAGGGGGCATAAAAGCCTTAGAAGGCGTTGTTGATGTGCGCTTAAGTTAGCCTATTGCGTCTTTTTGTTTTTTAGTTTATAGGCCACTTCATCACACAGGTGAGAGGCGGGCGTTAAGTTATTTAATGTCTAACCGGTGACAATTTTCAAATGAATTTTGTTGCATTTCTCTTGCTAAGGTTTAACCGGTAAATAAAAGGAATAATGTCAATGGCATTACCAGATTTCTCTATGCGTCAATTGCTCGAAGCGGGCGTTCACTTTGGTCACCAAAAACATCGCTGGAATCCTAAGATGGAAAAATTCATCTTTGGCGTTCGTAACGATATTCACATTCTTGATTTGAGCCAGACAGTTCCAATGTTACATCAGGCTTTACAGCTTGTTTCTGACACTGTTGCCAAAGGTGGCCGTGTTTTATTTGTAGGCACAAAGCGTCAAGCATCACCAATTGTTGCAGAAGCGGCAAAGCAAAGTGCGCAATATTATGTGAATTCACGTTGGCTTGGTGGTATGTTGACCAATTGGCAAACAATTTCAAAGTCAATTACTCGTCTTCGCGAGCTTGAAGAGCAAGAGCAAGGCGGATTGACTAAGAAAGAGCTTTTGCATCTTTCTCGTGAGCAAGAGCGTCTTGAGCGTGATTTAGGTGGTATTAAAGATATGGGCAATGTGCCAAATCTGCTTTTTGTAATTGATACAAATAAAGAAGAAATCGCTATTAAAGAGGCTCGTCGCCTTGGCATTCCTGTGATTGCTATTGTTGATACTAATTGTGATCCAGATAATATTGATTTCCCAATTCCTGGGAATGATGATGCATCTCGCTCGCTTGAATTATATTGCAATTTGATTTCAAAAGCTGCAATTGATGGTATTGCTCGTTCATCAATTGAAAAGGGTATTGATCTTGGTGCAAGTGAGACTTTGCCTGAAGAGCCGGTGCTTTCTGAAGAAAAAGTTGCAGAAAAAATTATTGTTAAAGATGAGCCAGCTAAGGCTGACCCAGTTGAATCTGCGCCAATTACAACTGATAAAGTTGCTAAAGAAGATGAAAACTCAGAAGTTGCAGCTCTTTTTGCTACTCCTAGTGGCGATGCTGATGATCTTAAACAGATTTCTGGTGTTGGCCCGGTGCTTGAGAAAAAGCTTAATGGGCTTGGAATTACAACTTTTGCACAGGTTGCAGCTTTCACCCCTGAAGATATTGCCAAGGTTGACGATGCTCTAAGTTTTAAGGGCAGAATTGATCGTGATAACTGGTTGAGCCAAGCGGCTGAGCTTGCAAAAGGCTAATATTACTTTGGGTAATATTTATCAAAATTAAATAACCGCCTCATTTTTTAAGGCGTAAGAGAAGGTAAGTTAAATGGCTATTACAGCTTCACAGGTAAAAGAATTACGCGATATGACTGGCGTAGGTATGATGGATTGCAAAAAAGCGCTTCAGGAAACTGAGGGTAATGTTGAGGCCGCTGTTGATTGGCTTAGAACTCGCGGGCTTGCAAAAGCTGCAAAAAAAGCAGGCCGCACGGCATCAGAAGGTCTGGTTGGTATTGCATCTACTGGCACAAGCGCCTCTGTAGTTGAGTTAAACTCCGAAACAGATTTTGTTTCTTTGAATGAGCAATTCCAAAATATCGTAAAAACTGTTGCAAAATTAGCGCTTGATACAGATGGTAGCATTGAGGAGCTTAGGGCTGCTACATATCCTGATACTAAGCATAGCGTTTTAGACGAAGTTACTGAGGCAATTGCAAAAATTGGCGAGAATATGAACTTACGTCGCTCTAACAAGCTTTCAGTAAGTGATGGTGTTGTTAGCTCTTATGTTCATAATCCAGTAACTGATGGTTTAGGTAAAATTGGTGTGTTGGTTGCTCTAGAATCTAGCGGCGACAAAAATGCACTTGATGCTCTTGGTCGCCAAATTGCTATGCATATTGCGGCAATTGCACCACTTGCGCTTTCTTCAGATGAGCTAGATGCTGATATTGTTGCTCGTGAGCGTGAAGTGTTTAAACAGCAAGCAATTGAATCTGGTAAGCCAGAAGAAATAGCAATCAAAATGGTTGAAGGGCGCATGCGCAAATATTTTGAAGAAGTATGCTTGCTTTCGCAAACTTTTGTTATTGATGGCGAAAATAAAGTTGAGCAAGTGATTAGAAATGCAGAAAAAGAAATTGGCTCTCCTATTAAGCTAGTTGCTTTCTCACGCATTGCTTTGGGTGAAGGCGTTGAGAAAGAAGAAAGCGATTTTGCTGCAGAGGTTGCAGCAACCGCTGGCACTAAATAATTTGCTGATTACCTAAATATATTAGAGGAAAAATAAAATAAGGTCGGGTTTTTGAAAGATCAAAAATATAGACGGATATTATTAAAGGTTTCTGGCGAAGCGCTTGCCGGAGACCAGTCTTTTGGCATAGATGCTAAAATTCTCACTGCAGTGGCAAAGCAAATTATTGATTTAGCAAAAACTGGCGTTCAAATTGGCATTGTAATTGGGGGCGGAAATATTTTTCGTGGCATGGCGGTTGCAGCTAATGGGGGCGATAGGGTTACTGGTGATCACATGGGCATGTTAAGCACTGTGATAAATGCCTTGGCACTAGGTCAGGCAATTGAGCAAAATGGAGCAAAGGCAAAAGTTTTTTCTTCGCTCTACATGCCAGCCGTGGCCAATAGATTCACTCAACGAGATGCAATAGATGCACTTGAAAATGGCTATATAGTTTTATGTGCTGGTGGCACTGGTAATCCATTTTTTACGACAGATACAGCAGCGGCATTAAAGGCTGTTGAGTTAAAATGTGATGCTTTACTAAAAGGCACTAAAGTAGATGGTGTTTACTCTGACGATCCAATAAAAAATCCAAATGCAGAATTTTTTGCACATATCAGCTATGATGAAGTGATAAAAAATGATTTAAGAATTATGGATACTGCTGCTTTTGCACTTGCACGAGACAATCAAATGCCGATATTAGTTTATGCGCTTGATGTTGAGGGTGGGCTAACAGCTGTAATTGATGGCAAAGCAAAATGCACTCGGGTTGGATAAATTAAATAATAGGGATTTTATTATGGCAGACGAATTTTCAATTGATTCTTTGACTTCAAGAATGAAAAAATCAATCGATTCATTGAAAGATGAATTAGCAGGCCTGCGCACGGGTCGCGCCAGCCTAAGCTTGTTAGAGCCAATAATGGTTGATGCCTATGGTTCAAAAATGCCACTAAATCAGGTAGCTACGGTTTCTATTCCAGAGCCTCGCTTGCTAAGTGTGCAGGTTTGGGATCAGTCAATGTCATCGGCGGTTGAAAAAGCAATTCGCGAGAGCGGGCTTGGTCTTAATCCTGTTTCTGAAGGTGCTGTAATTCGTGTTCCATTACCTGAATTAAATGAAGAGCGCCGCAAAGAGCTAACTAAAGTGGCTCATTCTTATGCTGAAGCTGGCCGTGTTGCAGTGCGTCATATCCGCCGTGATGGTATGGATCAACTTAAAAAATTAGAAAAAGATGGCGACATGGGACAAGATGAAAGCCGATCGCTTTCTGATCTTGTGCAGAAAAGCACCGATGATGCTGTTGGTGAAATTGATAATATGCTTGATAAAAAAGAGCAGGAAATAATGCAGGTTTAAAGGCTTTTGTGGTGGGCATGGAATCTAATATAGAAAATGCGCACAAAGGTGATGCTCTAAAAGTGCCTAATCATCTGGCAGTGACCATGGACGGTAACGGCCGTTGGGCAATTTCACATGGTAAATTACGCTCACATGGCCACAAAGCTGGTACTGATGCCTTGCGCCGATTAGTTGAATATTCAATAAAATATGACATAAAATATCTCACTGTGTTTAGTTTCAGTTCTGAAAATTGGTCAAGACCAAAAGAAGAAGTGAATTTTATTTTGCGCCTCATGCGCAATTATGTAGCTTCTGATCTTGAGAAGCTTGACGATAATAATGTTAATATTAAAATTATTGGTGAGCGGGCAGGGCTTGATAAGCAGATAATAAAATTGATTGAAAAAGCAGAAAATACAACTTCTGGTAATTCTGGTTTGCAATTGATTATTGCTTTTAACTATGGCGGCAGAGGTGAAATAGCTAGGGCGACAAGAAATATTGCCAAAAAAATATTAGATGGTAAGTTATCGATAAGCGATATTGATGAAAATACTATAAGTGATGAATTATATTTAAGCGATGTTCCTGACCCAGATGTTGTGTTACGCACAAGTGGTGAATATCGGTTTTCAAATTTCTTGCTTTGGCAATCGGCTTATTCGGAACTAATATTTATAGACGATTATTGGCCTGATTTTAATGAGGAAATTTTCATCAATATATTAAAAGAATATGCGGGGCGAGAGCGCCGTTTTGGAGGGGTTGAGGCAAAATGATAGATAAAAAACCAATTTCTAATCCTCGCTCATGGTCAGACTTGGGGCCAAGATTGCTTTCTGCCCTCGTGCTTTTACCTTTAACAGCCCTTGTGCTTTATTTGGGTGGCATTTGGTTTGCGTTACTAGTTGGTGCGGTTTTTGCTGGTGCTTATCGCGAGTGGGAAATCATGGTCAATGTTAAAAAAATATCAGGCATTGGCATGCTTATCACGGGCTTAATTGCGTTAAGTGCTATTGCTTTTCCTGTTGCTGGAGCGGCTGGCTCAATGATAATCATAGTGGTTGCGTCCCTTGTTGCGCTTTTTTCACCAAATTCCCCAAGGTTTTGGCGCATTGGCGGCATATTATTTTTTGGTGTTGTAATCATTGCTATTCTTTCGATGCGCGGAGTGAGCAATTTAGGGATTGTTGCTGGTGTTTTCTTAGCAACTTGTGTTTGGATGACAGATACGGGTGCTTTTTTCACAGGCCGTATGATTGGAGGGGCAAAATTATCGCCAGATATTTCGCCATCAAAAACTTGGTCTGGCGCATTTGGTGGTTTAGTTGTTGGCACGTTAAGTGGCTTAGTGGTTTGGATCGTTGCTACAGATTCTCCTTGGTGGATTGGAGTGTTGCTAGGTGCTTTATTAAGTCTTTCAGGTCAGATTGGCGATTTAATTGAAAGCGCAATTAAACGCAGATTTAAAGTAAAGGATTCAAGTGATCTTATTCCTGGGCATGGTGGAATTATGGATAGGTTGGATAGTCTGTCTATTGCTGTGTTGGTTGTTTTTATTGTAGGGGCGCTACACACAGGCGATATAAATAATATCGCTGAGGGCTTTTTACTTTGGTAATTTTTAAATTTGTAGGAATATCTAACTAATGGATTTTATAATCTGGCTCGCTTCTTATGTTATACCATTTTTAGCAGTTCTTACCGTCATTGTTTTTGTGCATGAAATGGGGCATTATCTTGTTGCTCGATGGAATGGCATTGCAATAAAAACATTTTCTATCGGTTTTGGAAAAGAGCTGATTGGCTTTACTGATAAAGCAGGAACTCGTTGGAAAATATCAGCTATTCCGCTTGGAGGTTATGTGCAGTTTTTGGGTGACATGAATGTTGCTAGTGTTCCTGATACAAAAGCAATTGCACAATTTCCAAAAGAGGACGCAGCAAGACTATTCGCAAATAAGTCTGTATGGGCTAGAATTGCAGTGGTAATTGCAGGTCCATTAGCGAATGTGATATTCACATTTTTAATTCTTTACGCGCTTTTGCTTGGGTATGGGAAATATACTATCCCCCCCGTTATTGATAGTGTGATTGAAAATGGGGTGGCTGATATCGCAGGATTGAAGGCTGGTGATGAGATTATGTCCATTGATGGCTATGATGTGCGCTCATTTAGCGACATTCAAAAATTAGTTGAAACAAGCCCTGAACGCCCAATTACCGTTATTATCAATAGGTATGACACAGAAAAAACCTTTGTTCTAACACCAGCGGCTACGCAAATTGTTGATAGATTTGGCAATGAAAACAGGGTAGGGCGCATAGGGATTTCACGAATATCTAACCCAGAGGATATTGTGCTTTATCGCCCAAATATGTTTGAGGCAGTGGGCATGACACTTGAGGAGATAAAATTCATCATTGATAGAACGGCTGCGTTTATTGGTGATTTTTTCGTTGGGCGAGGTGATTTAGAGCAGCTTGGTGGGCCAGTAAAAATTGCTAAAGTCTCTGGTGAGGTGGCAACGCTTGGCATTATTGCTTTGATCAATTTAGCTGCATTATTGTCGTTAAACATCGGTATATTCAATTTATT
>JALSJY010000134.1 GCA_026989045.1 Hyphomicrobiales bacterium
GGCCATAAGCTTATTACGAAGAATAATATGAGGGGTAAAAAACTCCATAACGATAATCGCTTGTTCTTCATCGAAATGGTAGACTTGTGGTACTGTGCCAGGGTCGCGCTCTGCTTGTCTAATCAAGGCGTGATATTCAAAATATGCACGTTTTAGCGGCAGTGGCCAACTATCACCAACTAGCCGCACATAAGGGAGCGCCTGTTTAACAATGAGGCTAGTTTTATCACTTTTTACAATAAAAACGAGATTAAGATTACCGTCCCCAACCTCCTTAGATTCCCACTTAGATGTATCTTTTCCTAGCCTTCTAGAGATTGCATCAATCGATCCTAGGCGTGCAGAAATAGTGCTTACTGTCAATGGAGTATAGTCATTTTTAGTGTTAGCCATTGATAATTCCTCCGTATCCTTACTAGCCTAAAACTATATTATCGATAGTCTTCACTAAAAAACAAGCAAATGTCAACAAGTAGTGACATTCGACAGTTGGAGTTATAAAGAATAAAGCATCCGCTAGGCATTAATTACAAAAACCTATACATAAGTAATCAGTTAAAATTATTTATTTTGCTAATCTCGGCTTGATAATGCTCCTTTTAAGGCTGGATATAAAGCCAGATACTTCTGATATATTTCTTCATATTGCTTGGAGGAGGTTTGATTTGGCTCAATTATGTGTCCTGACTTAACCATTACATCAATGCCTTCATCAATAGTTGAAAAATGTCCAGCGCCATGTGCTGCTAAAATAGCAGATCCCATAGATGGCGCATCAGTTGATGCAGGAATTTGAACTGGCAATCCTGCTGTATCAGCATGAATTTGCATCCATAATTCTGATCCTGTAGCACCACCGCCTACAATAATCTCTTTGCTTTCATATCCCCCTTCTTTAAAGGCATCAAGAATGGCACGAGTGCCAAATGAAATACCCTCCATAATAGCACGAAACACATGATGAGGTTCATGGGCAAGTGTTAAGCCAACAATAGCCCCTCGTGATTGAGCATCTGTGTAAGGAGTTCTGTTTCCTTGAAAATGATCTTGCACTATCAACCCCTGCGCCCCTGGTGGTAATGCTGCAGCTTTTGCGTTCATTTCATCAAAATCCATTGACCCGCCAACAAAGCGCTTTAGCCAATTGATGATTGAGCCAGTTGATGTTTGACCGCCCTCAACAATATAACGATCTGGATAGACAATATCCGCATAAGCACCCCAAACACCATTGGCGTGAATTGGGGTCTGCGTTACACCAAACTGCAAATGTGATGAACCTGTAATCAAACATAATTGACCTGGCTTGGATACACCAAGGCCAATCATGCCAATAAGAGCATCAGCACCCCCCTGCACTACTTTTGTCCTAGTGCTTAAGCCTAATTCGCTGGCGGCTTTGGGAGTTAAATTTGCTATCACCTCCCCAGGGGCTGCAACTCGAGATGGCCATTTATCTACAAGCTCACTCATTCCCAAAGAGTTCACCATATCAACTGCCCACCCACCATCGCGGTTGGCATAATGCCAACGCAGGCCTATATTATTGAGCGAAGCACAACGCTCTCCTGTTAGCTTCAAAGTCAAATAATCCTGATATTCGCAAATTGTTGTAGCCTTATGAAATATTTCTGGCTCATTACGATAAAGCCAAAGCGCCTTAGGAATCATCCATTCAGCAGATACTGGCCCAGCCCCGTTGCTATTTAATAAAAGTCGCTTATCACCGGTGGCTAATACATCAGCGGCCTCTGCATCAGCTCGCACATCCATCCACATCAATGCAGGGCGAAGCGCATCTCCGTTTTCGTCTAAAGCTACAACGGTGCAACAAGTAGTAGCATATGCCATTGCCTCAACCTCATCGCCTGTTAGGTTAGCTTGTGCAAGACATGCTCTAGTTGCTTTGACTAGACTTGACCACCAATCAGCAGGGTTTTGTTCAGCCCGTGCGCCTGGCAAAAAATTTGTCTTATACGGCTCTGCATGCGAGGCTATACTGTTGCCAGCAAGGTCATAAATATGAACACGCAAGCTCTCAGTGCCGCCATCTGCGGTTACTACATATCCCATTTTAACTCTCCTCCAATTAAATCATCATAACTAGCTTAATCCAAAAGCAACAAACGCTCGACTTGCGCAGGTGTGTCCCAATGGGGCATGTGCCCTGCTCGCAAAACATGCACACAAACACGAGGTGGCATATTAAATACGTGTTCCTTAGGAATAATTACATCTGCCAAGCCAAATAATGCGGTTACAACCATTTCTTGTGGCAGGGCTGAAATAATAGAAATTAAATCGATAGATTGTGTATCACCACGTGCCATAGCAGTTGCAATTGGTTTAAGTCGGCCTCTTGCTATTTCAATTGCCATTCCCTTAAGAATATCTTTTGAAAGTGTTGATGCTTTGGGCCCAAGCAATCGCAACAAATGAGTTAATTCACCTTCAGAGCTAGCATTTGACATGCCTGAAATAAATGAGCCATTTATGTCTGATCCACATCCAACAGGAGCAATAAGCGTTAACCTTGTTACATGATCTGGTGCTATTTGTGCAGCGCGAGCGGCTATATAAGATCCTAATGAGTGTGCAACTAAATGCACGGGCTTAGCAGTTTTGCGCAACATATCGACTAACCAGCTCACTAAGTCTTCTAAATCATTTGCTGTGGTTTCATTATTGCCATGTCCAGGCAAATCAACTGCTTCTACTTTTCGCCCACCACGCTTTAAAGAACTCGCTAATGCTGCCCAAGTTGAGCTATCTCCAGCAAATCCATGCACTAATAAAAAGTCTGCCTCACAATTTTGCCCCTTTGTAACTTTTGGCAAAGCCATATCAGCTTTTTCAAGCATGCGCTCAACATCATATGCCTCCACACGATTTCGCCTGCCAGATCCTGTTATTAAGCTTATATCAATCTGTGCATCGCGCGCCTTTTTGCGGGCAAGTGGTGTGGCTCTCACCCTGTCATTAGACATATCACCTAAGTTAATTTCAATTGCTGTTTTTACTGTTTCGTTTACTGTATCTAATTTAGTTTCACCCAATTCATCAGTATTACTTTCAATCCCTGTCCAAGCATCTTCACTTTCAATAATAGCGATTGGTGATCCAACCTCAATAATATCACCCTCAGACACTAATGTTTCAACTAGCACGCCTGCTCCTAGCGCTGGGTATTCGACTAAAGTCTTATCCGTTTCCAACTCTAATAATGGATCGCCACGGTTAAAATCAGCACCAACATCAACCAGCCAAGCGACAATTGTTCCTTGTTCCATAGTTTCGCCAAGCCGTGGCATTGGTAACGTAATCTTGCTCATGCCAACATCATCCTAGCAGTTTCAATGATTAACTCTGGCGTAGGCACAGAATTTTTTTCTAACAAGGGTGAAACCGAAATTGGGATATCCTCTCCAGCCACTCGCACCACTGGGTCTTCTAAATAATCAAAACATTCCTCGCTTATTCTCGCACCAAGCTCAGCAGCAACCCCCGCAGTTAGTACGCTTTCCGTTACTACCATAGCACGCCCTGCACGCTTTACATATGGGAGGATTGTTTCAAAATCCAAAGGGTTAAGCGTGCGAAGATCAATGACTGTCGCCTCTATTCCTGATTTTGCTAACTCTTCACTTGCCGCTAATGCATAATGCAACTGGCGTGAATAAGTCACAATCACCAGATCATCTCCTTCGCGCACCACTTTCGCCTTGCCCCATGGTGCAGTTGCTTTATCAACATCAAGCTCTCCTTTCATTGTGTAAAGGCCTTTATGTTCAATAAACACAACAGGATCAGGCTGTTGCATTGCCTGACGTAACATATGATAGGCATCGGTGACGGTGGCAGGCATTGCAAGTCTAAGTCCGGGTGTATGCATAACATAAGCCTCAAGACTTTGACTATGCTGTGCACCAGCTGATCGACCAGTTCCCCCTTGCGTGCGTAAAACCATTGGCACACCAATCTGCCCACCAAACATGTAGCGAATTTTAGCTGCCTGATTAGCTAGCTGATCCATCGTCATGCCAATGAAATCAACATACATTAGCTCTGCAACAGGGCGTAAACCAGTCATAGCAGCTCCAACAGCTGTGCCAACAATAGCTGCTTCAGAAATTGGTGTGTCAATAATGCGATCACTACCAAACTGCTTTATCAGGTCTTTAGTAACACCATATGCACCACCATAACGACCAACTTCTTCACCAAGAATTATTACATCCTCATTGGCATTCATCTCATCAATTAATGCTAAACGAAGTGCTTCTCTATAAGTTATTTCCATTTCCCTACTCCCTATTGCCGTGCTAAAATACGATTGATCCGCGTGCGTACTGGCTCAGGTTCAGGTTGAGAGGGATCATAGACATCTTTGAACATTGAAGTTAGAGCAGGTTGTTTTTCTCCAATAGCAAAATCAACGGTTGCATCCATTTCAACATCAATTTTAGCATCAAGAGCATTTAAGGAATCTTCATTCATAATATCTGTAGCAATAAGCTTTTCTCTTGCTTTTAAAACAGGATCCTTTTGTCGCCCTTGGACTTCTTCAGCTTCGTCTCTGTAGGGAGATTTGTCTTTGCGGGCGTGACCATAAAAACGATAGCAATCAATAGCTAAAAAAGCTGGCTTGCCTTTTCTTGCTCCCTCAATTAAACGTCTAGAGGCATCAACTACATCTTCAACATCAAGCCCATCAACAGTTAACGCAGCCAAGCCAAACGCCGCTGCACGCTCATGCAGTTTGGTATTTGCCGTTGCCCGATCTATGCGAGTTCCCATGCCATATTGATTGTTGATACAAACAAAAAGCACTGGCAAACCCCAAAGTGCAGCCATATTCATACTTTCATAAAGAATGCCCTGCCCTGTAGCACCATCTCCAAAAAACCCAACAGATACTGCACCGGAATTTTTTTGCCTTGCAGATAGTCCTGCCCCTACAATGGCTGGAATGCCTCCACCAACAATAGCATTTGCACCCAAGTGACCCAACCCCATATCGGCTATGTGCATTGAGCCGCCTTTGCCAGAGCAATATCCTGTTTCCTTACCTGCAATTTCAGCCATCATTCGTGATGGATCTGCACCGCGGGCAAGAAAAATACCATGACCCCTGTGGTGTGTTGTGAAACTATCACCCTCATTCATAGCTGAGCAAACACCTACAGCGGCGCTTTCCTCACCAATTGAGAGGTGTAGCATGGATCCAGCAGATTGCCCTAAAACGAATAGTTCGCCAACCCTCTCCTCAAATGTCCGAATTCGACGCATTAAAGCATAGTGAGCATAAAGCTCAGAATTAGTATTTTTTTTTGTGGCTATTGCCATTATATCAACCCATATTGTTTTGCTTTGTTTTGTAAAAACGGCAGTCCATTTTGCATGACGTCTGCCTCCCCGCTTGCAACAGGCCGCCACACAGATAAGCCGTGAGCAATTTCAGGGGGCATATTGATAAAGCTCTCCATTGCTAGACCACCCTTAAAATTTATGGCTTTTAATGTTGCAAAAACCTCGTTCCAATCTACATTTCCTGCTCCAGGTGTTCCACGATCAGATTCTGAAAGGTGAATATATTTAAGATGCTCGCGCGCATCAATAATTCCCTTCCCAATGCCCTTTTCTTCAATATTCATATGATAGGTATCAAGGTGAACAAACATGTTTTCTGCTCCGATACGCTCTATCATAGCCACTGCCTGACTAGCAGTATTAAGTAAGTGAGTTTCATATCTATTGACTGGCTCGATACCAAAAAGCAAACCAAGTGATTTGGCATAAGCTGCAGATGCATCAAGAGCCTTTGCAACATTATCAAGTTCAGATTTGCTAGGAGGTAGCCCGCTACGTTCACCAATCCCACCATAGGTCACCCCTGAGAGCGCTTCACTACCTATGGAAGCACATTTATCTAATGCCCCCTTAAGAAAATCAATAGCAGCTTCAGGATTGTGAGAAGGCCACACTTCTTGAGGCAAACCAAGCGAACAAACAGAACGCATATTATAGCGCTCCAATATTGTTCGACTATGCGTAGTATCAACCATTGGAGGATCTAGCAATGCAATTTCTAGAAAATCCATACCATAAGATGCAGCCTTTTTAACAGCCAGCTCGCAACCTTTTTTATCCCATGACATGGTCCACATGCTAGTGTGAACACCAAAACCTTCCATTCTCTTACCTTCCCTTCTTTTAGTCTTCTCGTAATAAAGAATGTGCAAGCATTTCATCGACAAATAAACGGTCAACAAAACCAGCCCGTAATACAGCAAGTGTTGCTAATAATTTTGTTGCACCACCAGCTGTTATTGAAACGTCCATGCCCGTCATCTCATATGGCTTCACACATGGAGTGCATTGGTTAAGGGATATATCTGCAATCGAGCCATCTTTTTTAAAAAACACCCCGCAACAATCTCCAACAACATCATTGGCTAACAACTCTTCAAGTTGCTCATCACTAAAAAGGCCGCTTTCAAAAAGAATTGCCCCTTCACGACATTCGCCCACACTCAATATTGCGTGACTAGCTGAACGAGCAACCTCCATAGTTTCACTTACAAGTCGTTGCTCCATAATCACCTTGCAAGATATAGCATCATCAGCAACAAATGGTGCTGGCATCAACATAGCACGACCACCAGTTTGCGAGGCCAAACGAACACAAACATCAACAGGAGCAGTGGGTGTTGCATGAGTAATTGTTCCCATAATAGAAACAAAAGTTAAATTTTTATTTTTTAGCCCTGCAATATTATCTGCCATCGCTGAAAGAGTTCTTCCCCAACCCACACCGATAGTAAATGGCTGATCGCCACTTGCAATCCTAGTAAGGTAAGATGCCGCCAAAATACCAACTGCAGACCTTGCATAATTATAATCATCAGGATCTACTGGGACTGGCGCTACTTGCACCTCTCTTAAAGAAAACTTCTTCATCAGAAGGTCAGCCAAATTAAGCGTTTTAGAGGTTCTATGCTCTACAGAAACCCGAACCATGCCACGCTCGCGTGCTTCAGCTAACATTCTAATTACCTTAAAACGAGATATGCCTAACTTGTCACTCACCTCTTGCTGACTTAAGTTGCCTACATAATAAAGCCATGCAACCTGCGCAATATCATCATTTTGAAAATTAACTGCCTTCATTGATAGATATCCCCCAACAGTATAAATTTTTGAAATAACATAGCTTGACCTCTAAAGAACTCTGTGTATAGTTACATACGTGCAAACAATGCACAAGTGTAAATCTAATAGATTCTACTTGAAAATTTCCCAGTGGAGTTTTTGCATAGCTTAAGGGAAGTTTTGCAAAGTAGAGGATTTAGGCTTAAAAGATGCCCTGAAATTCAGGGTTAAGCATATTAAAACTACTGACTTTGCATTTCAGCAAGGTTAGATTCAAAGCCCTACAGGGGCATTTTGGGAGGATATAATGAAGATACGTTCAACTCTACTTGCTGGTGCGTTACTAACCAGTGTAGCTCTTGCTGGAATTCCAGCAGGCGCAGGAGAGGCAAAAAAAATTGCGACTGTAGTTAAGATTGCTGGGATACAATGGTTCAATCGCATGGAAGAAGGAGTTAAACAATTCGCCGCTGATACAGGAAACGGCGCATTCCAAGTAGGCCCTGCTCAGGCAGATCCACAACAGCAGGTTGCTTTAATTGAAGATATGATTGCACAAGGTGTTGATGCTTTAGCTGTAGTTCCAATGTCTCCTGAAGCTTTAGAGCCAGTTCTAAAAAAAGCAATGGATGCAGGCATAGTTGTGATCACACACGAAGCAGCAAGCCAAAAAAATACAAATTACGACCTTGAAGCTTTCGTAAATGAAGACTTTGGTGCAAATTTGATGGAACAAATGGCTACTTGCATGGGTGGTGAAGGTGAATATACAGTTTTTGTTGGGTCACTAACATCTCAAACTCACAATCAATGGGTTGATGGTGCGATTGCCTACCAAAAAGAAAAATACCCGAATATGGTATTGGTTGGTGATAAAAATGAGACAGCTGATGATGCACAAAAAGCCTATGAAAAAACACAAGAAGTATTGCGCGCCTTCCCTAACATCAAAGGTTTGCAGGGCTCAGCATCTACTGACGTTGCAGGCATAGGACTTGCCATTGAAGAGCGTGGCATGGAAGATGCTACCTGCGTGTTTGGAACATCACTTCCATCTATTGCTGGGCAATATCTTGAAACAGGCGCAGTTGATGGTATTGGCTTTTGGGATCCATCAGTTGCTGGTTACGCTATGAACAAAGTAGCTATGATGGTTATCAATGGTGAAGAAGTAACCGATGGCATGGATCTTGGCCTTCCTGGTTATGAGAATATTACGCTTGATGGTAAAGTTATCTATGGCAAGGCGTTTGTAAACGTAAACAAAGAGAATATGGCTGAATATCCGTTCTAATTCAGCTATAGTGGGCGGCAGGAAATCTGCCGCCTTTCTTTTACTCCTAAGTTTGAAGATATTTTATGGTAAGTAAAACTACTGGCGCTTTCATTGATATGCAGCAGGTAACTAAGCGTTATGCTGGTGTCGTAGCCCTTGATGATGTTGATTTTACAGTTATGCCTGGTGAGATTGTTTGTCTTGCTGGGGAAAATGGCTCAGGGAAATCAACACTAATCAAAATACTTGCAGGCATAGAACATGCAAGTGCAGGTGAAATATATATCAATGGGATAAGTCATAAAAAATTAAACCCTCGTGTTTCTTCCGCAGCTGGTGTAATGGTTATTTTCCAAGATTTCTCATTATTTCCAAACCTGAGCGTTGCAGAAAATATTTCCTTTTCTACTCAATTAAGAGAACAAAGGCGTATTTTTAACTCAACCTATGCCAAAAATCTTGCCCGTAAAGCGCTAGAGCGTATTGACGTTGACATACCACTAGATGCGCCTGTAGAAAGCCTGCCCGTTGCTCACAAGCAATTAGTTGGCATCTGCCGAGCATTAGCGTGTGATGCACGTTTAATTATTATGGATGAACCAACTACCGCATTAACAGAGCGTGAAGTGCGTTCTCTTCTAGATATAATACGTCGCCTAAAAAGTGATGGAGTTGCGGTCGTTTTCGTTAGCCATAAATTAGCTGAGGTAATGGAAGTTAGTGATAGAGTTGTAGTATTACGTAACGGCAAAAAAGTTGCTGATGGGCCTGCAAGCGATTTTGATGCGGCTTCTTTAACGCGCCACATGACTGGGCGCGATGTTATTGAGGCACAGCCCTCCCCCCTAGCTGCCGATGCAAAAGAACTTCTAGTTGTAAAAAACCTGAATAAAACTGGTGTTCTAACTAATATTAATTTTAATCTAAAGGCAGGAGAAGTCCTTGGTTTAACTGGACTGCTTGGCAGTGGTCGAACATCACTTGCCAAAGCTATGTTTGGCCTAACCAAGGCAGACAGTGGCACACTCACCCTTGATAGTAAAAAAATTGCGCTTGGCGACCCAGTAGCAACAGCACATGCTGGCATTGGATATGTTCCAGAAGATAGGCTAACAGAAGGATTGTTTTTAACACAATCTATAGTGCGCAATGTCGCAATTGGCCGGCTTGATAGGCATCAGAAAAATGGATTTTTGAATATTAATAATCTTATTTCTGAGGCTACAGATTGGCTTAAGCGCTTAAAAGTAAAAACATCTAATATAGAAGCACCAGTAAAATCCTTATCTGGAGGCAACCAACAAAGGGTTTCATTAGCCCGCTGGCTTGCCCGCAGCCCCAAAGTGCTAATTCTTAATGGCCCAAGTGTTGGTGTGGACGTGGGATCAAAAGCGGAAATTCACGATTTAATTCGTGATTTAGCACAATCGGGGATTGGTATTATCATGATCTCGGACGATTTGCCTGAACTGCTTGCAACTTGTCAAAGAATTCTTGTTATGAGGTCAGGCGAAATCGTGGACGAAATTGATAGCAAATCAACCAATGAAGAGCAACTTTCACATAGGCTAGCATCATGAAGAATTGGTTTCCAAAAGGTTTTTTTTCTCGCAACGAAACGTTAGTTGCTGTTGTAATTATTGGCTTTTGTATAATTGCTACAATATCTGATCCGTTATTCTTTTCAGTTACAACACTCAGCGATTTATTGCGCGCCTCGATTGTAATGGGAATTCTTGCTGTGGCGGTAATGTTGGTTCTTGTTTCAGGGGGCATTGATGTCAGTTTTACGGCCATTGCTGTGTTTGCAATGTATTCAAGTACTTTAATAGCTCTTAGCATTTGGCCGGAAATGCCTTGGTATATAATTTTTGCCATTTCTATCAGCATTGGAGCAGCTTTAGGCGCTATCAACGGCATCTTAATTGCAGGCTTTGGCTTACCAACTCTAATCGTCACCTTAGGAACATTATCAATCTTTCGTGGCTTTTTGCTAACATTTATCGGATCAGAACGCATATCAGCTCTTCCACCAGAGATGCGAGAATTTTCTCGCATGATGATTGCACGTGGCACTACAGAGAGTGGCAATTTCTACTCTTTACCTTGGGCGTTTGCTGCCCTTATTTTAGTAATCGCTCTAACTTGGTTTATCCTTCAAAAAACAATGCTAGGGAGAGCAATTTTTGCAATTGGTGGCTCGCATGAAAGTGCAAGACGAATTGGTATAAATGTTAAGGCAACGCAATTTTTTATCTATGTTTATGTTGGAATGCTTGCAGGCCTTGCAGGTATTATCTTTGGCTCAATGGGAAGAATGGCTGATCCATTTTCTCTTGTTGGGTGGGAATTATCAGTGATTGCAGCTGTTGTGCTAGGCGGAGCTAGATTGATTGGAGGATATGGAACATTGACGGGAACATTACTTGGCGTTGCGCTTATTGTCTTAGTGCAGAACAGCCTGATTGTAATCGGTATTCCCTCCACATGGCAGTCAGTTACCATCGGGGTATTAATCTTAGTTGGAACAGGGCTTCCTGCTTACCAGGCTAAACGCGCAGCCGCAAAGAGCGCTTAAGGAAAGTTGATGAAAAACCACAATAATTCAAACATTCTAGAATCACCCGAGTTTCGTATGGCAATCATCGCCATATCAGTTTTTGTGCTTATGTCCTTATTATCACCTGAGAGGTTTTTATCATCTCAAAACATTATATCCATGGCATTCCAATTTCCTGAATTTGCTATTTTAGCATTGGCAATGACTATCGTTATGTTGACAGGGGGGATTGATCTTTCTGTAGTTGGTATATCTAACTTTACCGCTGTGGTTGCAGCAATAATTCTAACCCAATTTGCTAGCCCTGATATGAGTTTACAAGCCTCAATTCTATGGTATGGAGGTGCTATTTTTGCAGCACTTATTCTAGGGGCTGTTTGCGGTTATACTAACGGTATCCTTGTTGCCTATTTAGGTTTGCCTCCAATTTTAGCAACCCTTGGTTCTGGCTTAGTTTTTACTGGGTTTGCAGTTGCCTTAACAGGTGGTAGCGCGGTAATGGGATTTCCTGAAGTTGTGGCATGGCTTGGTAATGAACGTCTTTTGGGCATTCCCGTGCCACTTATAATCTTTATAGTTTTAGCTTTTGGCCTGCATATTTTATTATCACGAACCAGTTTTGGTCTAAAAATTACAATGTATGGGGCAAATCCATTAGCTGCATTTTTTGCAGCAATCGACATCAATCGCATGCTGATAAAAGTCTATGTAGTATCTGGAATGTTATCAGCAATTGCAGGTCTGGTAATTATGAGCCGTGCGAACTCTGCTAAAGCAGATTATGGCTCAAGTTATTTACTACTCGCTATATTGATTGCAGTCCTTGGCGGTGTAAATCCATATGGTGGGTATGGCAAGATAATCGGCGTTGTGCTAGCAGTGCTGAGCATGCAATTTCTATCAAGCGGTTTGAACATGCTGCAAGTATCTAACTTTGCACGTGAATTGATATGGGGCAGCCTTTTAATTATTGTTATGATTATCAACTCAACAAATTGGATAAAACAAAAGAAAAATGCCATTAAGCCTATAAAATCCAGCTAATCTGGGAGGAAGATATGAAAAAAATACTTAACAAACCAGAAAATTATGTGAATGAGATGCTGGATGGAATGATATCTGCTCATCCAGAATATTATAACCTTTTTGGAGATAGCGGCAAAGTAGTTACACGTGCCAAAGCAGATAAAAATAAAAAAGTTGGTATAGTTAGCGGCGGTGGATCGGGGCATTTACCCGTATTTACAGGTTATGTTGGTAGGGGACTACTTGATGCCTGCGCTATTGGCGATGTGTTCGCCTCCCCTTCTGCAGAGCAAATGGCAGATGCTATTAGAGCAGCAGATCAAGGCGCTGGCGTATTACGCCTTTATGGCAATTATGGCGGCGATGTCATGAATTTTGATATGGCTGGCGATCTTGTTGAATTTGAAGATATCACCTGCACAACTGTTTTACTTGCAGATGATATTGCCTCAGCTCCAATTGAAGAGAGAGAAAATCGGCGTGGCGTTGCTGGTATGGTCTATGCATTCAAACTGTCTGGAGCCGCCGCTGAGGAAGGCCGCGACTTAGATGGTGTGACAGCAATTGCACAAAAAGCGGCCAATTCATGCCGTTCTATCGGTGCAGCTCTAAGCTCCTGCACAGTACCGCAAGCAGGCAAGCCAACATTTGAAATTGCCGATGATGAAATGGAAATGGGCATGGGCATTCATGGTGAGCCTGGTGTCTGGCGGGGTAAATTAAAAACTGCAGACCAAATAGCAAATGAGATGCTAGATAGGCTTTTATCTGATATGCCCCTACAATCAGGTGATAGAGTTTCAGTGATGGTCAATAGTCTAGGAGCGACACCTCCAGAAGAGCTTTATATTCTTTATCGCATAGTCAAACAACGACTAGAGGAAGCAGGCGCAACAATAATCATGCCGCTAGTTGGCAGATATGCAACATCAATGGAAATGAGCGGTGTTTCTTTTACTCTTTGCAAGCTAGACGATGAACTTGAGAAGTTATTAAAAGCACCGTGTGACTGCCCATTTTGGAAAATTGCATGACAATTAACCGCGCAACTATAACCACTTCCATCACTCGCTTAACAGAAGCTATGGAGCGTGATTTTGATATGCTTAACACCGCTGATGGGGCACTTGGAGACGGGGATTTAGGCATTACAATGTTACGTGGCATGCGCGCCATAAATGAAGATATTCAGGGTCTGCCAGATGATCTAGGTTTAGCGCTATTTCAATGTGCAAAGTCATTCACTAAATCATCAGGCTCCTCCTACGGAACTCTATTAGCTACAGGCTTAATGGCAGTTGCCAAAACCCTTAAAGGTAAAACCGAAATTGAGGCAGCCCAAATTGGCAATTTGGTTTCTGTAGCGCTAGATCAAATGCAAGCTCGCGGTAAAGCGCAATTGGGCGGCAAAACGGTGCTTGATAGCCTTGATGCTGTAGCAAAGGCTACTTACAATAAAACAGATGCAAAGGATATCGCCGATGCAGCTGCAACAGCAGTAGATACTGCACTGAAAGAATTTCGTAACAAAAAGGCGACTATTGGGAGGGCAAGGATATATGCAGAAAAAAGCATTGGTCTAGATGACCCTGGAATGCTGGCTATGAACAGAATCATAAAAG
The DNA here is from genome assembly GCA_026989045.1 of Hyphomicrobiales bacterium. Taxonomy (GTDB): domain Bacteria; phylum Pseudomonadota; class Alphaproteobacteria; order Rhizobiales; family Devosiaceae; genus S141-66. The sequence goes on from JALSJY010000134.1 coordinate 13,637, forward strand.
CATTGGCAGATCGTCAAGGGACGAACAATAATAACAAGACTGAATAGCCCTATTTTTAGTTAAATCAGCTCATCTTCACCGCCATAGTGGCGATCAGAATAATCAGCATGCAATGCTTGATCAGCCTCACTAAATCTTTGCAATGCAAAATTATGCTGGTGCCAATAAGGATAAATTAACGGAAGTCTGCTCACATCATTTAAACGTTTTAAATCATCATCACTGAGTTGAATATTAACAGCTTTGAAATTTTGCATGAATTGCTCTTCGTTACGCCCCCCAACGACCAAAGAGCTAATTGCTGGTCGAGTTAACAACCAAGCTAGTGCAATCTGAGCAGCAGATACACCATGGGCATCTCCTATCTCAACTAAGCAATCAACAATATTCCATAGTCGCTCGGTATCGCGAATTGGCGGCTCATTCCAACCAGCAGCCTGCCTAGAGCCATCTGGCGCCCTTTGTCCACGGCGGTGTTTTCCGCTAAGCAAACCCGCTGCCAGAGGACTCCACACAAGAACCCCAAGACCCTGATCAACTGAAAGAGGTAGCAATTCATATTCTGCCTCACGAGCCTCTAACGTATAGTGAATTTGCTGAGTTACAAAGCGCGTACTATTACACTTATCTGCAGCTCCAAGTGACTTCATAACGTGCCAAGCTGAATAGTTAGAACAACCCACATAACGGATTTTACCTTGCTGCACCAGCGTATCAAGAGCGGCCATTTTTTCCTCTACAGGCGTAATGCCATCCCATTCATGCATATAGTAGATATCAATATGATCTGTGCGAAGTCGTTTTAGTGAGCGCTCGCACTCCCTAATGAGATGCCAGCGAGAAACGCCCTCATCATTAGGCCCATCACCAATTCGCATTCTTGCTTTTGAGGTAACTAGAATATCATTATAACGCCCCTCCAGCACCTCCCCAAGGATCTCTTCAGAAAGGCCAGTAGAATACATGTTGGCAGTATCAAAAAGATTTACGCCATTATCAACGCAAAGATCAACAAGCCTCTTGGCCTCATCAACACCTTGATTAGCAACCATACCAAATGGCCCTCTTCCCCCAAAGGTGAATGTGCCCATTGTGATCGCAGATACTTTCAACCCTGTTCGTCCAAGCGTACGATATTCCATTAAAAGTCCTCCAAAGTTAAGAAATTACACTTATTAGAAGAGCTAACTTCAAAATTAGTGAAACAGTTTACGGTCTGTGCTAAGTAAAATATAGCTCCTTTATATCTAATATTAGATATTAGAATATAGTTAGCTTGCAAACAAAACTAAAGTGATTATAGCTTATATTACAGTCGCTTGTAAAGTGTTTTTCAATCGAAACTCTATAGCTACAAGTCTAAAATAGCGTGTAAAGCTATTTAACTTGCACAGTTGCAAAAGACTCAATTAGTTAGATTTTTTCTAGCAGCTATTGCAGCTTGCCCAAGAGATATGCCGCCGTCATTTAAGGGAAATAAGCAAGGCACAAGCACTTTTAAGGAAGAACTCTCTAGCATTTTCTTTACTCTTAGCAATAACAAGCTATTTTGAAATACACCTCCACTTAAAACTATGGTTTTGATATTGTGATGCTGAGCCAAGTTTTTTGCAGTTTTGGCGATAACTCTGACTAGGCTGTTATGAAAACGGCTTGCGATAATTTCTCGTGATGTGCCTTTGTTTAAGTCTGCCAATATTCCTGACCAAAGACCTTCCCATTGCAAAACAGCACCTATCTCAACTGGATAAAACCCCTCTTCCTCTTGGCATTTTTCGGCGAGTGCTTGTAGATGCATAGCCGCCTCTCCTTCAAATTTTTGCTGCTCAAAGCAAATATCTAATATGGCAGCAACTGCATCAAAAAGACGGCCAGCAGAAGAAGCTTTTGGGCTATTTATATCTTTGTCGATCATTTGCACCATCATATCAACTGGCTTGTTTGGGAAATCTGGCAGGGGCAGTTTTGCGACATATAAATGTGCTAGCAGATTACGCCAAGGTTGTTGGTTAGCTTTATCGCCGCCTAGTAGCGGAATAGGCATAAAATGAGCCAGCCTTTTATATTCACTAAAATCAGCTAGCAAAAACTCCCCGCCCCAGATAGTTGCATCTGCACCATATCCCAACCCATCTAACACCACACCAAGCACAGCAGGAGCATCTGGCGGCATTTTATGTTCCGCCATCACAGCTGCAATATGAGCATGGTGGTGCTGGACTTGCACAATTTCTGCTCCATCTGCCTGCGCTCTTTTTTCTACTTGCGCTTGCCCAAGTCGGGTTGAGAAATAATTAGGGTGCATATCCACTGCCACCCTTTGTGGCGTAAAATCATAAATCTGATGATAAAGCTGTAAATTATGATGAAAATCACGTTGGGTCTGTGGGTTTTGCATATCCCCCATATGTTGGCTGACAATAGCTCGACCCTGATCTAGCAAGCAAAAGGTATTTTTTATGTCTGCTCCCATCGCCAAAATAGATGGTAGGTGTTTAAACTCATCATGCAACACTAATGGTGCGGGGGCATAACCACGTGCTCGGCGTAGAATTTGTGGAGTTTTATCAATGAGCTGCACCACGCTATCATCTATGCGATTAACAATCTCACGATCATGCAATAACCATAGATCGGCAATGCCAGCCAGTTTTTCTAGCGCCTCACCATTATCTATCACTTGCGGCTCATCGCTAATATTGCCTGACGTCAAAACAATCGGGCGGTTGATCGCACGTAATAAAATATGGTGCAGCGGGCTATTTGGCAACATAATTCCAAGGCGGTTTTGACCTGATGCAATAGAGGGAGCTAACTCAACATTGCACTTTTCTAAAAGAAGGATTGGCGCTTGCCAGCTTTGTAATAAAGCTTTTTCACTATCATTCATAACAGCTATTTTAGCTACCATTTCCACATCTCGCACCATCAATGCTAGTGGCTTACCATGTCGAAATTTACGAGCTCGAAGGCGAGCAACTGCGGCCTCATTGCTTGCATCTAGCGCTAATTGAAAACCGCCTAAGCCCTTGATCGCTACAATC